>NZ_JBIUAT010000009.1:0-86144 GCF_044547685.1 Acinetobacter sp. NPDC052428 | reverse complement strand
AGAATTACATCCTAGATAGCTCAGAGCATGGTCACCAATAAACTGACGTTTGCAGTCTTTGCATTGGTAGTTTTGTTTCCCATCTACTTTGATGCCATTTTTCTTTATACTGTCACTGAGGCAGGTTGGACATTTGATTTCTAGAGTTATTTGCATTTCTCTATTTTATCAAAATTCAACCTGCTTTTTTTTAGCATACTTTTTGATACACCACCAAACCAGCAAGTGCTGGTTTTTTATTTTCAGTTTCATCAGTCTCAAATTTTGGGAGATATGGTAGAGTTGTGGCTATCACCAGCACTTGAGTGTCGAATTAGGTCTTAATAGGAAAATAAGCCCTTTTCTAAGGGGAATTCGATACCAATTGATACACCGCCATCGTTACCGTGTACATCAGAGTCACCCACCCACCCATTCAGTTTAAGTGGAATATCTGGGCGTAGATAATGTGTCCAGGTTAGATCTAGCGCTTTTAATTCATCCTGCGCTGGAAAAGCTAAATTAGTAATGCCTCTATCAGGTCGATTAGCTGCTTGATCAAATTTCGCAAATAGGATGCGTGTATTAACACGATTGAGATGATCCAAACGAATATCGCCACCTACAGACAGCATTTGACCATCACCACCCATGGCATGCGCTAGGGGATAGCCATGTTGGTAAAAACCATCTCTATATACACTATGATTATAGGAAATGCCCTGTACCTTGCCATTGGTACGAGTGTCTGCCCATTCGGTATACAGTTGGAAAGGCATATTCTTATAACTTGATGAATAATCGACTCCAGCTAAATACATTTTTTTGGCCGGCAAGCCGCCTGCTTCATCTTCACCGACATATTGTGCATAGATACCCATCGGGACTTGTATGAGGGGATGTAGATTTAAGCGTGCATCAAAACCGGCAATTTGATTTGACGGATTAATGGTATCGCCATATACATTATCTTTACCAATTAATGCATCCCAAAATGAGTTAAAATTTTCAGGTCGTCCTTCACCACCCCATTGAATAGCACGTGATGCACCAAGCTCCAAAGAGGGTAAAGGTTGTGCAGTGATACGTAAGCCAATCAGTTTGGCATCAGGCACAGCATCATAATCCTGCAACTGCCCTGCAAAAGCTTGATATTGCCAAGGCCCAATCCAGGCCAACCATTTGTTTGCAAAAGCATTCTGTTCGGCACGCTGCATCGTCACGCCATAGACAGGGCGGCTGGCATCACCACGAATTAAACTGCCATCATGTGCAGGACCCCAGTAGGTCGGAATCTGTCCAGCAATCAGCCATTGATTCCATAATTTTCCAGCGATATATGAGCCTTCAAGATTCAGATCTTGATCATTGTCAATCTGTAGATCTTTTTCTGCATTCACATGAATTCTGGCATCCCAGTTCTCGTTACCCGCATTTAGCTCGATACCTGCCTGATATTGTGCTTTTTGCTGATCGCCAAAGGCTTGAGGAATATTCTTTTGATCAGTTTCTGCAAATAAGGATGCTT
Source organism: Acinetobacter sp. NPDC052428 (assembly GCF_044547685.1). Taxonomy (GTDB): domain Bacteria; phylum Pseudomonadota; class Gammaproteobacteria; order Pseudomonadales; family Moraxellaceae; genus Acinetobacter; species Acinetobacter lwoffii_G. Next base: position 84,637 of record NZ_JBIUAT010000009.1, on the reverse strand, counting down.
TGAGCGACTGGTTATTGGCATTCAAATGTGCCCATACAGTATCAATGACTTTTTGCTGAGTATTATTGTTGATTTTAGCTTGAGCAAGAGCACGTTGGATTTCATCACCACTGATGGGCCAAGTGGAAGTACTGATTTGAATCACACCCTGCTGATTGAGCCAGTTTAAATCGGTACGTAAGTTTTGGTCATTTAAAACGATGCCTTGTGCAAAGGTGAGGGAAGAACTTAATGCCAAGGTAGCGAGCAGTGTTTTGGATAACATTCTTGTATATTCTCAGGACTTTTAAACTATAACCACGATAGGTTTTTTAGTTGATTTTTTCAACAACAATCATTTGCAATAAATGTAAGGAAGGATAATTTCACACCCTGCTCAGACAGAGTGTGAAAGTCGAGTTTAGAATAGATTAGTCATTATCTTTATGTGCAGTATAGGCATAGGCATAATTATAACCATAGCTACCCGCTGCACCTTTTTGTACATCATTGAGAATCACACCATTAACTTTTACATTGGCCTGTTCAAAACGATTCACCGTAATTTCAAGTTCTTTAATTTGCGTTTTTCCATGACGGGCAATCAATAAATTGACCCCTGCATATTGCGCAATAATAATACCATCAGTCACAGCAAGTACTGGCGGAGTATCAATTAAGATGTGATCAAAATGAGCAGATGCCTGATCCAGGAAAGCCTTGAATTTATCGGTACTTAACAGTTCAGACGGATTGACTGGACTCTTGCCGCGAGTAACAAAGAACAGGTTTTCTACAGTAGAATTCTGGACAACATCTTCATAGCTATTTTGACGATTCAACAGTTCAGCTAGACCCGGCTTTATATCGGCATTGAAATACTTGTGTAAATAGCCGCGACGCATGTCACCATCAATAACCAATACCCGTTTTCCACCTTGTGCCAAAATGCTTGCAAGGTTAACGGTAATAAAAGATTTCCCGATTTCAGGAGCAGGGCCTGACAGTGCAATCACATTATTGCTGGCATTCATTAAAGCAAAATGAATTGCTGTTCGCATACTGCGTAGGCTTTCGATGGCAATATCACCACTGTCCTTCACTGCAAGAATAGGAATATTCTTTTTCTTCTTTAGAAGGTTGATACGACTTTCTTGAATTAAAGAACGCGGTACAGTGGCATAGACTGGCAGATCCAGTTCATTCTCGATCTGAGCAGCATCTTTAATGCCTGAGCGTATCATATTGCGTAACAATGCCAATAATGTGCCTAAGAAGCCACCGAGGAAAATCGATAAAATCAGAATCTGTAATTTCTTTGGTTTAATCGGTTGAATTGGTTCGACCGCAGTATCGACAATACGGACATTACCGATTTCACCTGCTTTGGCAATACGAAGTTGCTGGTATGAATTCAATAGACCTGTATATAGCTGTTGTTTAACTTCAACTTCACGGAAAAATTGTAAGTATTGACGTTGCAACTCAGGTAAACGTTTTAAAGTCCCATCTAGCTCTGCAATTTTTTTATTGATTGCACCGAGTTGTGCATTCATTTGCTGCATCATGGGATGTTCATTGGTATATTTGGATGAAGCTTCTGCAACCTGCTGTTCTATCTGAGCTTTTTGTGTTTCTAAAGCAATACTCTGGGTTAGATATAATTCTGATTCTTTAGTGACATCAACAGTATTTGATTGTTGACGGAAACGGTTAAATTCACGCTCTGCAACATCCAGTTGCTGTTTTAGCTTAGGTAACTGATCTTCTAAAAATTTAAGGGTTTGAGCAGTTTCTGCAGAGCGGCGCTCAATATTCTGCTGGCTATAGGCGGTAAGGATAGCATTTAGTACTTGCGTAATATGCTTTTTGTCTTCACCTTCATAGTTCAGACCTAATACACCAGTCAATTTCCCTTTTTCAGCGACAGAATAGCTGGCGGTTAAAGTCTGCATCGCAGCAGGCAAGCTTTGCTTTCGGATATTATAAGCGGTATCGAAACGGTCTTGACTAAAAACACCTACTTTCCAAAGGCCGTATTCAGATGAGGATTGACTGATCTGGTTTAGAGGTGCAGAAAAAACCACCTGTTCAGTTGTCTCATCCGTCAGGCTATATTTGCCCTCTTTAAAACTTAAAATTAAGTTTTTATCCTGGAAATATTGTGGAATATCAAACTGGCGAACATCAAAACTATTCTGATTATCTTTAAATAATACTGATTTTTTTGAGTATTCGGTGCTGTATTTATGTTTGGCCATTAACCGGTTCCAGAAACTGTCTTCTGTACCAGATATGCGAATATTTAAATTTAAATGATTGATGACTTCGCCGAGCACCAAACGCGATTTTAAAATCTCAATTTCGGCTTGCGCTGGAGATTTTTGGTCGATCATGTCGGATAAATCACCCAATAGTGCAGCTGAAGTACCTTTACTATCTTCAACTTGTACCAATGCATCTACTGCATATGTATCTGGTGTGGTTCTTAAGTAGAGTAAGGCACAGATCAAGCTTAAAATAATGCACAGGGCAATCAGTTTCCATTGCGCAATTAAGGAAAAAAACAATTCCTTGAGGTCAATGGTATCTTCGGTGTTGGCGGTTTGGCTCATAATTTAAATATCAAAAAGTGAAAAAATTAAAAAAATTAAATATATTTTTTCCAGTCAGCAATACAGTCTTGAATTAATTGACAGGTATCATCAAAAAATGTCTGATCATGCTGATAAGGGTCGGCAATATTTTTACTTTGCCAATGCCCCAGTCTAAAGGTTTTGCCCTTGGCAAATGGCCAGGTCTGTTCAATATGCTTTTGCTGGTTCTGACTCATGACTAGAACCAAGTCAGCTTTTTTAATCAGTTCAGCATTGAGTTTTTTTGCAACATGTGGACTCATGTCGATCCCAAAACGTTGCATACATAGACTGGCCTTTTCATCGGCTGCATGTCCAACGACGCCAGCAATACCTGCAGACTCAATCTTTAAGTGCGGATACTGCTGTTTTAAAAAGTATTCTGCCATGGGGCTACGGCAAATATTGCCAATACAGACCACCAAAATATTATTAATTTTCATTAATTCCCCAAACGATCTAAATTATACAATGCATTTGAGAATGGAATAATCTGGTTTACGACACGCTGCCAGCGCGCCAGGCCGGATGCATCGACATAGACAATATCATTACTGTGCATTTTAAACTGGTTGGCCAGACCAAAATCAGCAATACTGGTCAAGTCCATCTGATAGACTTCAGTGAGGGCAGTATTTGGTTGGCTACGCACCACATACACCTTACTACGACTGGCAGAAAGTGGATTTAAGCCCAGACTTTCGCCTAGTACATCACTGAGGCTCATGCCTTGGTCACGTAATGGTAAAGATTGGTTTTTACCCGACTCACCCATGACATAGATCTTCTGGTTTTCGCGGTTGTTGACATATAACGTGTCATTTGGCTGAATCAATAAGTTATGCAGCGAAAAACCTGCTTTTTCTAGTTCTACGGTATTTAGGCTATATGATCGTCCCTGACGCACCAGGGTAATCGAGGTATTGTCACCTTGCTGCGCATTCACACCGCCTGCCATACCCAAAGCAGTATAAACACTGACAGGTTGGTCACTTAAGTAAAATTGACCTCCATTCATCACATTACCTTGCACAGAATAACGTTGCCCTTGATATGACAATATCCGTGCAATCACATCTGGAGTTTTCAGGTAACGTGACAGCTGGCTGCGTAATTCACGATTGACTTGCGTCAATGATTTTCCTGCAGCCTTATAACGCCCAATAATTGGAAACTGGATATAACCTTCCGAATCGATTTGGAAACCATTCGCTTGAGCAGACTGTTCACTACTAATAGTACTGCTCGGTGGAGTGATTTCAGGATAAGCCCATAAATAAATTGATAGAATATCACCTGGACTCAGGCTGTAGTTACGGTGCTGTGTTTTGAACAGGTGAGCATATTGTTGTTGAATATTATATTCAGCAGGCCGGGCAGCCATAATGGAATCTTGAGTGAGTTTTATGACATTGACTGTCGTACCCAGGTCAGTTTGAAAAACGCCTTCGTCAGGTAAGTCGTATGTTTGTAGACCAGAGGTGACTGCACACCCTATAGTCGAAAGGCCACATGCCAATAAAGCAGCTAGTTGAAAGTGTCGCACACGTTTTCCCAAAGATTATTTTTAAATTTTAAAATTGAAACTATTCTACCCAAGTTATTGATCTGATACATAGCAATTTGTAACTATCTTTCTAGTTTTATGATAGGAGGCTAATATTATAAAAAGTTTAAACTATTTTAATAGTTACAAATAAACTAATTGAATTTAACAGAAAGCATACGCGAAAATATTTTTGAGGTACTTTGAGCACAAATCATAATAGAAATTGCATAATTTTCTGCTAGTATGCCTGCCGAAAGAAGAATGCTTACAATCATGCATTTGATATTACAGTATCTTAAGTTATCAATACAAAGATTGAGATGAGAATACATAAGAGTTTTAGTGATTATTTGGAAATCATTTTTACAGTGAAATTTTGTACTCAAGTATACTCTTAAATTAGTTATATGATTTTCATTTAAAAAAGGCGGGTAATAGTGAAAAAGAAAGTATTGCTGGTATTTGGTACGAGACCAGAAGCAATCAAGATGGCACCATTGGCTTTGCAATTAAAACAGCAACAGGATAGTTTTGAAACTAAAGTCTGTGTAACGGGTCAACATAGACAAATGCTCGATCAAGTACTTGAACTTTTTAATCTTAGCCCAGACTTTGACTTAAACCTGATGAAACCAGGACAGACCTTGTCAGATATTACTGCAGGCGTACTAAAAGGTTTAGAACAAGTTTTTGCAGAGTGGATGCCAGATGTGGTATTGGTGCATGGTGATACTGCTACCACATTCGCTGCCTCTTTAGCCGCATATTATCATAAAATTGCGGTAGGTCATGTAGAAGCAGGATTGCGTACAGGCGATATTTACTCCCCATGGCCAGAAGAGGCTAATCGTAAGCTCACGGGTGCGCTAACCACTTATCATTTTGCACCAACCCAGTCATCTTATAATAATTTAATTAAAGAAAATATTAGCCCTGAAAATATTACCATTACAGGTAACACGGTGATTGATGCGTTATTAACTGTAAAAGAAAAAGTTGAAAATGATCAAGAGATTATTTCTCAATTTGAAGAGCAATTTGATTTTTTAAATCCAGAAAAAAAACTGATTTTAGTCACAGGACATCGTCGTGAAAACTTCGGTCAAGGCTTTTTAAATATCTGTTCTGCTTTGGCTAATATTGCTAAGCAGCATCCAGAAGTTCAGATCGTATACCCTGTTCATTTAAACCCAAATGTGCAGAAACCTGTTAATGAATTGCTCTCTGATATTTCTAATATTCATTTGATTGCACCTCAGGATTATTTGCCTTTTGTATATTTAATGAACCGTAGTTATTTGATCTTAACTGACTCTGGCGGGATTCAGGAAGAAGCTCCTTCTTTAGGTAAGCCTGTATTGGTGATGCGAGATACCACAGAGCGTCCAGAAGCAGTGGATGCCGGTACAGTAAAACTTGTCGGAACTGATGCAGCACTCATTCAGCAGTCGGTGATTGAGCTGTTAAAAAATCCAGATTTATATCAAACAATGGCAGCGGCACATAACCCTTATGGTGATGGCACAGCTTGTCAACAGATTATTTACACTTTAAAAAAATAGATTGAGTAAAAAATGCAAAATTTTAAACATATTTGTGTTATCGGGTTAGGTTATATCGGTTTACCAACAGCAGCAACATTCGCTGCACATGGTGTAAAAGTTACAGGTGTAGACGTTAATCAGCATGCAGTAGATTTAATTAATCAGGGTAAAGTACATATAGTAGAACCAGACCTGGATGCCTTGGTGCGTGATGTGGTAGCACAAGGAAAATTGTCGGCACAGATTATACCAATAGAAGCGGATGCCTATATTGTTGCTGTTCCGACACCATTCAAAGACGATTATCAACCTGATTTAAAATATATTGAAGCAGCTGCAAAAGCGATTGCACCGTATTTAAGTCAAGATAATCTGGTGATTTTAGAGTCTACTTCGCCAGTGGGCGCAACAGAACAAATGGCAGCGTGGCTTAGTGAAGCCCGTCCAGATTTAACTTTCCCGCAGCAAGCTGGTGAGCAAGCCGATATTTTAATTGCACACTGTCCTGAACGTGTATTACCCGGCAAAGTGCTACAAGAGCTGATCAGTAATGACCGTATTGTGGGTGGGATGACGCCTCGTTGCTCACAAGCATCAATAGATTTATATAAAGTGTTTGTAAAAGGTGACTGTATTGAAACCAATGCACGTACAGCTGAAATGTGCAAACTGACCGAAAACTCGTTCCGTGATGTGAATATTGCGTTTGCTAATGAACTTTCGATTATCTGTGATAAGTTAGATATTAATGTTTGGGAGCTGATTAAGCTGGCAAATCGTCATCCGCGTGTGAATATCTTACAGCCGGGTCCTGGTGTAGGCGGTCACTGTATTGCTGTTGATCCGTGGTTTATTGTGTCTAAAACACCAGAGCAAGCACGTTTAATCCGTACTGCGCGTGAAGTCAATGATGCAAAACCGGAATGGGTGATTGATCAGGTTAAAATTAAGATTGCGGAATTTTTACAAGCAAACCCTGAAAAAACTATTAAGGATGTGACGGTAGCTTGTTATGGTTTGGCATTTAAGCCAGATATTGATGATTTGCGTGAAAGTCCTGCTTTAGAAATTACTAAAAAGCTTGCTGAACAGGGTATAAATATTTTAGCGATTGAGCCTAATATTAAAACGTTACCACAAAAATTACCAAACAATGTTCAATTAACAGATGTTGAAGCAGGTCTAGAAGCAGATATTTACGTTGTGTTAGTAAAACATAAACAATTTAAAAATCTTTGTTTAAATATTAAAAAGGTAATAGATATGTGTGGTGTTTGATTGGGAGTTATTGGCATTGTATGAGATATAGTGAAATTGAATTTGATAATTTATTTTCCTATTTCGCTAGTCTTAGCAAAAAATGTCAATAGCTTCTATTCTTCTAAAAGCTATCAACTACGTAAATTTTGAATATATGAAAAAGTAATTTTCATAAAAATATACTTAGCTTTATTAAGACATGAAACCGGAGTTTTATTGGTATAGGTTTTTTAAGAAAAAATAAACTATACCGAAAAAATATCTAAGAGAGTGAAAATTGTAAAATGTTCAATTTGGCCAAAGAATTATATAGTTTATTAACTCCTAATCAGCGCCGACGCTATTTATCTCTACAGATAATGGTATTTTTTATGGCTATTATGGAGTTGTTAGGTATCGCATCTATTGCTCCATTTATGAGTTTAGTGGCAGATATGCAATTGCTTGAGACTAATGCGATGCTTAACAAAGTTTACTTGGCTAGTGGAGCAAATTCCCATGAACAGTTTTTATTTATAGCAGGTCTGATTGTTCTTTTGATGTTAAGTATAGCTTCAATGTTATCAATAATTACAACATGGCACTTATCCTTATTTGCCTTTTCTGTCGGTACAGAAATAGGTGATCGTTTGTATCGTTATTATCTACATCAGGATTGGCTATTTCATACCAGTGGTAGTAGTGCTCAGTTAACTAAACAGATTGCTACTGAATCTATGCGAGTTACAAACTATGTTATTCTGCCTTTTATTCAGATGAATGCTCGCTTAATCCTAGCTACTTTTATTTCAGTTGGAATTTTTGTTTTCAATCCAGTAATAGCAACTGTAGGTATTGTACTATTTATTAGTGGTTATATCCTTATATATAAATTAATACGTAAACGTATTGCACGATATGGTGAAAATATATCAAGTGCATCAATTGCTCGTTTCCGTTTAATGAATGAAGGTTTTGGGGGAATTAAAGATATATTGCTTTATAGCCGGAATGATGACTTTGTTGAAAAATTCAAGCAAAGTGGAAGGGGCTTGGCACGTGCACAAGGTATGAACACAGCATTAAGTCAAGCACCGCGCTATTTTATGGAGTTGATAGCTTTTGGTGCATTGATTAGCTTAGTTTTAGTGTTGCTCACTCGGCATGATGGTACCTTAAGCCAAGTTTTACCTGTATTGGCTATTTATGCTTTAGCTGGTTTTAAGCTATTACCAGCTTTGCAACAGATATATGGTAGTGTAACTACAATTAGAGGTAATACTGCTGCATTTAATGCAATTAAAAAAGATTTGCTAGCATCCATGGCTAAGGAAAATGAGAAAATTAATATTAGAATTAATTTATCTGGAATTAATCATATTAGATTTAATAATATAAGTTTTACTTATCCCAGTAAAAATACTCCAGCACTTCAAGGCATAAATATTAAAATTCCTATTAACGCTACAGTTGGTTTTGTGGGTGAGTCAGGTTCAGGAAAATCTACAGCTATAGATATGTTACTTGGTTTGATTGAGCCAGATATAGGGCAGTTCATGTTGGATGATATTGTTGTTGATAGTAATAATAGGCATGAGTGGCAAAAGCATATAGGTTTTGTACCACAAAATATTTTTTTAAGTGAAGGTAGTATTGCTGAAAATATAGCCTTTGGTTTAAATCATAAAGATATTGATTTAGATAAGGTAAACCAAGCTATGAAACTCGCTCATCTTGAACCACTGATTAATAGTTTACCTAAAGGTTTAGAAACTAAAGTTGGTGAGCGTGGGGTTCAGCTCTCTGGTGGGCAACGTCAACGAATTGGAATTGCTAGAGCATTATACAATCAACCAGAAGTATTAGTGTTTGATGAGGCAACTAGTGCGTTGGATGGTATGACTGAAAAGGTAATCATGGATGCAATTCAGGAAATGAGTGGTCAAAAAACGATAGTACTAATTGCTCATCGTCTTAAAACAGTTCAGCAATGTGACATGATCTATTTAATGCATAAAGGTAAGATAGTTGACCAAGGTACTTATAAAGAATTGATCGAAAATAATCCTCAATTTAGAAACATGGCTATGCTTTCATAATATTAAATTATTTATGTAAAAATGGTAGTTAAATTAGATTGTTAGTTATATTGATTAGGTAAATCTTATGAATATATTAAAAGTTGTACATGCTAATGACGGTGGCGGTGTTTTGATATCAGAGCAACAGCAAACTAAAGAATTGGTGAAGAAAGGACATAACGTTTTTGGAGTTATAGTAGGTCAAGGAAAAAGTATAGATATTTATAAAAATTTATTTAGTCATAGTATTTTTCTAGAAGAATTAAGTATTAGTTTAGATGGAGGAGTGATTGGTAAATTAAATAAATCAATAAAAACATTAAGTTATGCTAAAAAAAATTACAAAGTTGTTGTAAATTACATAAATAAAAATAAGATAACTATAGATTCAATAATATTTGGCAGAGTTACTTTTGTTTATTTATGTTCTTTTATAGGTAGAAGTCTAGGCAGTAAGATTTTTTGGCAAATGCATGGTTCGGTAAATCATTTTTTAACAAAAAATTATTTGAATTTTATTTTAAGGTTTTTACGGGTTATACCCATAGCAAATAGTAAGTATACAAGATTTAGTATAGGTTCTATTTGTAAAAATTATGTATACCCAGGGTTTGATGAAAGCAAAATGATAGATGGTTATTGTAAATATAGATCTATATTAGGGATTGAAAAAGAAGCACTAATTTTTGGTTTTGCGGCAAGGATATCATATGATAAAGCACAAGATATTGTAATAAAGGCTTTTGTAGAATCAAATGCTATTAATTCAGGTGCTCATTTAATTATTGCTGGAAGTCATGAGGATTTAAAATTTTTAAATTATTTACAGAGCTTAGCGGGAGAGTTGTATGGGAAAAATATTCATTTTATAGGTTGGATAAATGATCTGAATAATTTTTATAGTAGCATAGATGTTGCAATAAGTGCTTGTCGAGGAGCTGAAGCATTTGGAATTAGTATAGTTGAATCATTAAGCGTGGGTGTGCCGGTAATAGTATATTATCTTGGTGGACCAAGTGAGATTATAGAAAATACAGTTAATGGCTGGCTCATAGAAGACTTAACAGTCAAAGATTATAAAGAAGCTATTAATTTAGTTATTTCTGATCGAAATAATCTAAAAAACATGAAATCAAGCTGTATTGATTCGGCTCAGCAATATAAAGCATCATCTAATGTTGACAAGTTGATAAGTATTTTACAATGCAAATAAATATTAATAAGTTTGTGACTCTGATTTCTATTCTTGCAATACTTAATATCTCTTTGTTTTTTACGGTTATGGGTTTATTAGGGCTAGAGTATGAAGGATCTGAATCAAGTAATATTTATATTATATATATATTGTTAGTTGCCATACTGTCTTTTTTTGCTTACGGCTATGGGGTTGTAAAAAAAGGGATACTAAAAAGTGAATTAATTATTATTTTTATAACTTTATTTGTATTTTGTATACATGTTTTGTGGGTCATTTTTGGTGCGAATGTAAGTGTTGTATTCACTGACTTTTTAATTTTATTTGTTTTACTAGGAATGCCTGGTTTTTTTGCAGCAGCAACTATAATAAAACTTAATTTAATCTCTCAGGTGATTAAATATGCGGAAGTGTTTTTTATAGTTATGGCTTGTGGTATTGCTGTATTTTCTATTTTACCAACTTTTTCAGGTATTATCACAACAAGCTTAGCAGGATCTAGTTATCAAGCTCTATCATATTACTCAGCTTTTATATTTGGAATGTTATTAACCTATAATATATATCTACCAAGATCACTGCGTTTTTATTGGACATCTTTTATTTGGTATAAGGCATTAGTGTATGGGTTAATTCTTGTTTGTGTATTGGGTTGTTTGATAGGTGGTGGAAGAGGGGCTTTTATATTGATGATAACTTATTTTCTTATATCCTTGTTTGCTAGTAAAGGTAATATTTTTTCACATAAAGGACTTTTTAATTTATTTGCACGCCTGCTTTCTGTTTTTTTAATTCTTATAGTTTTTTTAAGTTTTTTTTGGGAAAGAGATTTTATCCAATCTGGATTTAATCGAGCAACTCAATTTATTTCATCGGATGGTGCTATAGATATTTCAGAGGGTAGTTCAGGACGGGATTTTGTATATCTAGAGGCTATAAAATATATCTCTGAGAGACCATTGATTGGCTATGGACCATTTGATTTTAGGGAGCAGACAATTTCTCCTCATAATTTATTTTTAGAAATTCTACTTCAATTTGGTATTGTGGGTCTAGTGATTTTTCTATTAATGCTAATAGTGGTGGCTTTTAATGCAATTAATAATCGGTCTATTTATACTTATTGGGTTTTTGTATTGCTACTTTATCCTTTAGTTATGTTAATGTTTAGTGGTTCATATATGCACTCAGCTGAATTTATATTTGGAATTTCATTTATAGCTATGTATAGAAGAGATTTAGATGGTTTATAGAGCATTACTTAAATATTAGGTTTTTATGTTCCTGTTCTCACTTTTTAATCAGGCAGTAGTGGGTTTTAAAATGTAAAGGTAGTTTATAATGCATATTTCAACTTTGTAGCCTTAGGTCTTTTTTATATTGGTCTTTCTGCTTTGAGTTTAATCACCTTTTATAATGTTTTTTATATAGTGTTATATATGGTGTATAGTAAATAGTATTAATACTAGTAAAATATATAATATTGAACCTAACCTAGAAAAGCGGTTATAGGTATCATTGCATCAGATTGTCTAAATGCAAACATAAAGTGAATTGTAGTAGAGGTTTATCTTTTTTTACTATTGTGTCTTCCGTCCTTATATGAGGTAGTAACATAGAGTTATTAGTATTTAAATTTTATTGAGTATAATACTAATTTTTTAAAATTCTTTTTACTCTAGATGAGATAATTTTTTTAATAATGTATAATAGTTGAATTGTTTTTTTTGGAAAATAGTTCCATGGAAAAGAAAAAAGTATTACTCATAACTGAACGGCTTGAGCATTATAGGGTTCCACTGTTTAATTTATTGGCTAAAAGTGTTGATTTAACAGTGATCCATAGTTCCTCTATCGTTAAGGATGTAGATTTTAAACAAAAAGAACTAACTTGCAAAAGTATTGGACCTTTTATTAAATTCTACGGGCTTGATGAGAAAAATTATGATTTTGTTATTTATCCATTTAATATTAGAATAATAAACTTATTTTTAAATTGTTTTAAAAAGACATTTTATAAAAAAGTTTTATTTGGTATAGGCGTCGCTGCGTCATACGAAAAAAAATATGATGAGAAATCTTTTTTAGATTTTCTAAGAGTTTTTTATTTAAAAAAATTTGATTATGCAATTTTTTATGAAAGATATCCTTTTATTAAATATCAGTCAATGAGTATACCTGGAAAAAAAATGTCTATCGCTTATAATACAGTGTCTAGGAATATTGCTTTTAATATTTTAAATAAAACTTATGAATCTTTCTTGTTTATTGGATCACTTTACAAACAAAAAAATATTTTTTCATTAATTAAGGCATATCATTCATTATATTTAATTAATAATAATATCTATAAACTTGAAATTGTAGGTGATGGTGATGAGTTTGATAGTATTGAAAAATATATTTATGATAATAAATTGGTAGGTAAAATTATTTTACATGGTAAAATAACTTCAGATAATATGTTATTGCCTATCATGCAAAGAGCTATAGTCTGTATTTCACCAGGTCAAGCAGGTTTATCTGTGCAGAAATGTTTTTCTTATGGTGTGGGTTTTATAACAACATATAGTGCTATTACTGGAGGAGAAATTTCTTCAATTATTGAGAATGTTAATGGAGATTTTTACGATGGAACGACTGATGGTTTGATCGAATTAATGCTTAAATATTTAGACTTGGAGTATGCAAAAAATATTTCAAGTAATGCTTATATTTTTTATAATGAATTTAGAAATGAGAGAATATGGTTAAATGGTTTTATAAAGAATATTGTTTAATATTAGATCTTTTTGTAATTTTTAATTTTGTGAATTAGGACGCCAATAAATGTCTCTTATTTTAATAGATGCTTCTATTACTTCCAAAGGTGGAGGATTACAGGTAGCCTTATCTTTTATTGAAAATGTTGCTATTGATCCAAGTTTTGAAGTGATTTGTGTCGTAAACCCTGAGATTGATAAACAACTATCAATCTTAGCTAAAGATAGTATTAAACATTATTATGTTGAAAGTATAGAGCCCATTTATAAGAAGTTCTCTCAAGGTAAACGTATTGCTGATATTGAGAAAAAGCATAAACCAGCCCTTGTGTTTGTGGTTTTCGGTCCATCTTATTGGAGATCAAATGCTCCGTGTTTGCAAGGTTTTGCACTTCCTTTGATGGTCTATGAAGATACAAGAAATTATGTTTACAAAAATAATATAAAAATTAAAGTTTATCAAAAAATATTAAATTTTTTTAAAGCTAAAATTTTTAAAAAAAATACAGATTATGCTGTGGTTGAAACACAAACGTTTAAGAATAGATTATCTTCATTTATGAATTTTGAGAAAGATAAAATTTTTGTTATAGAAAATAGTTTTAATTCTAATTTTTTATCATCTGAAAAAACTATTGATATAAGAAATTCTCATAATGATATTATAAAAATATTTATTCCATCTGCATATTATCCGCATAAAAATTTAAATATTTTAGTGGAGGTAGCATTTTTATTGAAAACTGAATTTAATTTCAAGTTGATATTTAATTTTTTGATTAATGAAAATAGTAAAGATTGGAAAAATTTTATTTCCTCTGCCGAAAATAAAGAAGTGGGTGAATATTTTTCTACATATGGTGCTGTTCCAAATATTAAAATGAAAGAATTATATGCTATTAATGATTTTGTTTTACTTCCTACTTTAGCGGAAGCTTCTACTGCTGTATATCCTGAATCCTTTATTAGTCAAAAAGTATTACTAACTTCTGATATTGATTTTGCTAGAGAGTTATGTGGGAATGCGGCTGTATTTTTTGATCCATTGAATGCTCATGATATTGCTGAAAAAATTTTAGCTACTTTTAAAGATCCAGAGTTGCAAGCTCAATTAATTCACAATGGTTTAGAACGAGTTAAGAATACTTATTTAACCCCAGAGCAGAAATGGTTAAGACAAAAAAATATGTTATTAAATTTAATCGGAAATCTAAAATGACTTTTACAGATAAAACTCTCCTCATCACAGGCGGAACAGGTTCCTTCGGAAATGCTGTTCTAAAACGCTTTTTGCAAACCGACATTAAAGAAATTCGTATCTTTAGTCGTGATGAGAAAAAGCAAGATGATATGCGTAAAAAATACAATTCATCTAAGTTGAAGTTCTATATTGGTGATGTACGTGATTATAACAGCGTATTAAATGCAACACGTGGCGTGGACTATATCTACCATGCTGCCGCACTAAAACAAGTGCCTTCATGTGAATTCCACCCGATGGAAGCTGTTAAAACCAACGTTCTAGGTACAGAGAATGTTTTAGAAGCTGCAATTCAAAACCATGTAAAACGTATTGTATGTTTAAGTACAGATAAAGCCGTTTATCCAATTAACGCCATGGGTATTTCAAAAGCAATGATGGAAAAAGTCATTGTAGCGAAATCACGTAACTTAGAAGAACTCGATACCACTATCTGCTGTACACGTTATGGCAATGTCATGGCATCACGTGGCTCAGTAATTCCATTGTTTGTAGATCAAATTCGTCAAGGGAATCCTTTGACAATAACAGATCCAAATATGACTCGCTTTATGATGACATTGGATGATGCGGTCGACCTAGTGTTATATGCATTTGAGCATGGTCAAAATGGCGATATTTTTGTCCAAAAAGCGCCAGCAGCAACTATTCATGTGTTAGCACAAGCTTTAACTCAGCTATTAAATGTACCAGAGCATCCTATTTCGATTATGGGTACGCGTCATGGTGAAAAGGCTTTTGAGGCTTTATTAAGCCGTGAAGAAATGACAGTTGCCTTAGATCAAGGTTATTATTATCGCGTTCCTGCAGATCAGCGTGACCTCAACTATTCAAAATATGTTGAAGATGGTGATTTAAAAATTACTCAATATGAAGATTATAATTCACATAATACCGAGCGTTTAGATGTTGAAGGTATGAAAAAGTTATTGTTGAAACTTGAATTTGTTCGTGCTTTGACTCAAGGTCAATATACAGATCCAGAGGCTTAAACATGAAAATTTTAGTCACAGGTTCCAACGGTTTTATTGCCAAAAACTTGATTCAATTTCTATCAGAAAAACCTAATGTTGAAGTGTTAAAGTTTCATCGAAATTCTGCTAAGTCGGAATTAGAACAATCGGTACTTGCTGCGGACTGGATTATACATTTAGCAGGGATCAACCGCCCTTTAAATGAGCAAGAATTTGTTGATGGGAATGTTACGCTCACACAAAAAATAGCAGACATTCTTAAACAAGCAAAAAAACAAACCCCGATTATTCTCTCTTCATCTATTCAGGCAGAACGTGATAATGCCTACGGTCAGAGTAAGTTGGGCGGTGAACAGGCTTTATTGGAACTGCAGCAAAAGCAAGGCAATCCTGTTTACATTTGCCGTTTAGCCAATGTGTTTGGTAAGTGGTCACGCCCCAACTACAATTCGGCAGTAGCAACATTCTGCTATAACACTGCAAATAACTTCCCTATTCAGATTCATGATGAAAATGCAGTTATTCGTTTAGTCTATGTAGATGATGTAGTGGAATCATTCTGGAATATTATTCAGGGTGTACAGCAGGTTGAGCAGGTTTTTACCATCCAGCCTGAATATCAAATTAGCGTGGGTGATTTGGCAAAAACCTTGGCAGGTTTTAAACAGTCCCGTGAAAGCTTAATTACAGATCGTGTCGGAACAGGTTTAACCCGTGCTTTATATTCAACCTATTTGAGTTTTTTAAAACCTGAACAGTTTGACTATAGCGTCCCTAAATATGGTGATCAGCGCGGTGTATTTGTAGAAATGCTGAAAACACCTGATGCAGGGCAGTTCTCATACTTTACTGCACATCCGGGTATTACCCGTGGTGGTCATTATCACCATACCAAAACTGAAAAATTCTTGGTGATTAAAGGCAAGGCATTATTTAAGTTTAAGCATGTAGTGACTGGCGAATTTTATGAGTTAGAAACAACAGGTGAAGAACCACGCGTTGTTGAAACTGTACCGGGCTGGACGCATGACATTACCAATATTGGTGATGAGGAAATGGTGGTTATGTTATGGGCAAATGAAATTTTTGATCGTGAAAAACCAGATACCTATGCGATGCCATTAACGAATTAAGAGTTGAAATTGTGAAAAAATTAAAATTAATGACGGTCGTTGGTACTCGTCCTGAAATTATTCGTTTATCACGTGTGATGACAGCTTGTGATAAATATTTTGACCATGTATTGGTACATACAGGCCAAAACTATGATTATGAACTCAATGAAATTTTCTTTACCGATTTAGGTATTCGTAAGCCAGATCATTTTTTAAATGCTGCGGGTGCAACAGGTGCTGAAACGATTGGTAATGTTATTATCGCAGTTGATAAAGTTTTGGAAGAAGTTCAGCCAGAAGCATTACTGGTATTAGGCGATACCAATAGCTGTATGGCGGTCATTCCTGCCAAACGTCGTAAGATTCCAACCTTCCATATGGAAGCTGGAAATCGTTGTTTTGATATGCGTGTGCCAGAAGAAATTAACCGTCGCATTGTTGATCATACGGCTGATATTAACTTGACCTATAGTACGATTGCACGAGATTACTTATTAGCAGAAGGCCTGCCCGCAGATCAGGTAATTAAAACAGGCAGTCCAATGTTTGAAGTGCTACATCACTACAAAGCTAAAATTGAAGCTTCAGATGTGCTAGAGCGTTTAGGTCTAAAAGAGCATCAATATTTTATTGTCAGTGCACACCGCGAAGAAAATATTAACTCAGACCAAAACTTCTTAGATTTGGTCGAAATGTTAAATGCAGTCGCTGAAAAATATCAATATCCTGTGATTGTCTCAACACATCCACGTACCCGTAAACGTATTGAACAACTCAATGTTGAGTTCCATCCGTTGGTACAATTACTTAAACCTTTAGGTTTTAGTGATTACAATAAGCTGCAACTTTCTGCCAAAGCAACGTTGTCGGACAGTGGCACCATTAATGAAGAATCTTCAATTCTGAATTTCCCGGCTTTGAATTTACGTCAGGCACATGAACGCCCTGAAGGCATGGAAGAAGCTGCTGTAATGATGGTCGGTTTAACCGCAGAGCGAATTTTGCAAGGTTTAGATATCCTAGATTATCAACCACGTGGTGAAGAACGATTACTACGTTTAGTTGCTGACTATAGTATGCCAAACGTGAGTGAAAAGGCTGTGCGTATTATTTTAAGCTATACCGATTATGTGAATCGTGTGGTGTGGAAGAAGTATTAAGGTTTCAGAATGAAAAACAAGATTTATTTAATTACCGAGTATTATCATGAAAACCAGAATACGACAGGCTATCTATTAGGGAAGCTATATAATTTTTTGAATAAGCAAAGTGATATAGATCTTTTTTTGATTGCAAAAAAAGATAAGCATTGTCCTCAATATAACAATGCTCATTTTATTACCTCATCAAAGGTGAATAAAGAGAGTTTGTTAAAAAGATTTTTATATGAAGCTATTATCTCACTCAAATTTCTTTTTGCGATTTTAAAAAATGTAAAAAAAGGAAGTACTGTTTTCACAGGGACAACCCCAATTTTTATATTAATGATTATTTTTTTTGCAAAAAAAATAATCGGTTTTAAATGGATATTATTAGTACATGATGTTTTTCCAGAAAATCTAATTGCTGCTAATATTGTGAAAAATAAAAATTATTTTTACAAGTTTCTAAAATATTTTTTCGATAAAATATACAAAAGTGCCGATCAAGTAATTGTTATCGGAGATGATATGAAAGAGTTGGTATATGGTAAGACTGGATTAAATAATATCCATGTTGTGCAAAGCTGGATTGATTATGATGATATTAAAATACAGGAAAAATCTGAAAATAAAATACTAAAACAGCTTAATTGGCACAATAGAGATACTGTTGTATTTCAGTTTTTTGGAAATATTGGTCGTCTACAAGGTGTAGATGTTATTTGTAAAGCAATTCAAAAAATGAAAAATCCTCATTTGGCTAAATTTATTTTTATAGGTGATGGAGCATATGCATCTACTCTAGAAGAGAGGATTAATAAGCTAAAGCTAGATAATGTTTATTACTGGGGAGGATTAGATCAAAAAGAGAAATCCATGGGTTTAAATGCTTGTGATGTGGCTATAGTAACATTAACAGAGGGAATGTTAGGGCTAGGTGTACCTAGTAAGTCATATTTCACTATGGCTGCGGACAAGCCTATTCTTGCTATTATGGAAGAACAAGCCGAAGTCTCAACAATGGTAAAACAGCATAATATTGGATGGACAACACCACCAGGGGATATTGAGGCTCTTACAAAGAAATTAGATGATATAGCAATGAACTTTCATCAATATACACTAAATTCACCACGTGATATTTTAATTCAAAATTATGCTGAACCTATTGCTATGCAAAAAATATTAAAAATTATTAATGAGTTCTATGATATAGGCGGTAAATAATGAATGTTTTAATTACAGGCAGCAGTGGCTTTTTAGGACGATATTTAGCTCAATTTTTGGCTGAAAAAGGTTATTCAACTTTAGCGCATACTCGTACAGCCCAAACATTTGCTCACCCTAAGATAAGTAATATCAACTTTGATTTAAAAGCCAACTTTAAAAGTATGATGAGCTTGGCAAGTAAAAAACTCCCTTTACCCATTGGTTGCTTGGATAATAAACGCAGTATGGTGAGTGTTTATAACTTAGCTGATCTTATTCACACTTGTATGACTCATCCAAATGCCAATGGTGAGGTATTCCTTGCCAGTGATCAGGATGACATTTCAGTCAAACAATTATTTGAAAAATTAGCGAAATATCAAAACAACCAATTACTGATGTTACCTATTCCCAAAAGCTTAATCGGCTTGCTTGCCAGTTTAGTGGGGAAAAAAGCAGTCGCATCACGCTTATGTTCCGAATTGATAGTAGATACCACAAAAAACACTCAACTTTTAGGCTGGACAGCACCGTATAGCGTGGATGCAAGTCTACAAAAAATGTTTAACACATCGCATAAAAATTGAGCTTAGTTATAAATATGTTCATTCTATCCCTCTTTATTTTTTTTGTGCTCGCATTCGCCATGACGTATTTCATGCGAGCTTATGCTCTAAAGAAAAACATTATAGATAATCCCAATGAACGCAGTTCACATAGCATACCGACCCCTCGTGGTGGTGGTGGTGCGGTGGTCTGTAGTTATTTAGTGGCTTTGGCTGTACTGATATATAGCCAACAACTGACAGTCCATATAGGTTTAACGCTGATGGTGGCAGGCTTTGTTATCGCGCTGCTCGGTTTCTTAGACGATCATGGGCATATCAATTCCATGTTGCGTCTAGCCATCCATTTTCTAGTTGCTATAGGTGCGGTGATCAGTTTAGGTGGTTTTACCGAAGTCACTATATTTAATGGTGTGCAACTTGGTTTTATTGCCAATATTGTTGCCGTGTTATTTTTGGTGTGGTTACTCAACCTGTATAATTTTATGGATGGCATTAATGGTATTGCCAGTGTTGAAGCCATCACCACTACAGCCAGTATGGCAATGTTGTACTATCTGCTAAATACATCGCTGAATTCAGATCTACTTTGGTTATTAGCTGCCTGCGTATTTGGCTTCCTATTATGGAACTTTCCCAAAGCCAAAATTTTTATGGGCGATGCCTGTAGTGGGTTTTTAGGGCTAACATTAGGGATTTTGGCATTAATTGCGCTCAAAGAAAACTTAGCATTGTTTTGTGCATGGATTATTTGTCTAGGTGTATTTGTGGTCGATGCGACCTATACCCTGGTTAAACGCGTGCTCAGTGGCTATAAAATGTATGATGCGCATCGCAGCCATAGCTATCAAATTTTATCGCGTAAATGGGGCAGCCATACGCCAGTGACTTTGGCGGTAGCAGCTATTAATTTATTGTGGCTCTTTCCAATCGCCTATATCACGACCATCCAACAATGGGCGTATCCTGAATTCGCGGTATTGATTGCTTATTTACCCTTAATATTCTTGGCCATCAAATTGAAAGCAGGAAATCCTGATGCCTGAAAAAAAATTGCTTATTTTAGGAGCAGGCGGTTTTGGCCAAACAATTGCTGAAGTTGCTGAACTTTTAGGTAATTGGGAGAGTATTTCTTTTGTTGATGATCGATGGCCTGAGCAGGAATGGTTAGGTTGTTATCCTATTGTTTCAAATATTCAAAACTTATCCTTAATCAAGCAACAAGATTTCGAGGCCATCATTGCCGTTGGAAATAACCAAATACGACAAAAGTGGCAACAATTACTGCTTGATTTATCTATACCAATTACGACTATTATACATCCACAAACCGTCATTGCTCCGAGTGCGAAAATAGGGCAGGGGGTAAGTATTATGGCTGGGTGTGTTATTGGAACAAATACGATTATCCAAGATGGTACTATTTTAAATATGGGTACATTATTGGACCATGATGTGGTGGTTGAACAATTTGTTCACTTAAGTATTGGGGTGAAAGTTGCAAGTAATAATATTATCCCTACATTTTCTTTCTTGGAAGTGGGAAGTATCATAGAACATAAGTCTTAATAACAACTTCTTTAAATTAAGATATGACGTGCTGAAAAATATATGAAATCTCTTGTAATTCCTCTGGTTGAATCTCCACGTTCAGCAAAACTCGCATTTTTAGTCATTTTAGACTTTTGTATTTTCCCTGTTCTAATCTGGCTGTGTTATGCCATCCGCCAGTTTGACCTCGGCGCAGAAGTTGTACCCAATATTCCTTTTGGTGCGGTTTGGGTCAGTGCTATTGCTGTATTGGCTCTATTTCTCTGCGGTGTATATCGCTTTATTGTGCGTACCTTCAATGAATTTTTTATTGTTAAACTGGGTTTGGCAACGATCTTATCCGTGATTGGTCTGTATTTATTGGCTTATAGCACACATGCCTTTATTCCGACATCCATCCCGTTGATGTTTGGCTTTATGATGTTTGCCTGGGTCTGGTTTAGCCGCGGTTTTATCCGTTTTATCGTGCGTTCTTATTTACAGGCCGGAGTGCCTAAAAAACGGATCGCGATTTACGGCGCTGGGAATGCAGGGCAGCAGGTGGCAGCCACCTTAAATCGCTCCAATGAGCATGTGCCGATTATATTTATTGACGATGATCCGTCTTTAAATGGCCAAAATATTGGTGGGATTCAAGTTTATTTACCAAATATTGCCTTGAAATATCTCCCTAAATTAAAGATTAGTGAAATTTTGATTGCACTGCCCTCAGTCGGGCGGATACGTAAAAGTGAAATCGTTAAATTTTTAGAACCGGCGCATCTTAAAATTACTGAAATTCCGGGTCTGACCAAACTGGTCGATGGTGAAATTCGCATTTCCGATATTCAGGAAGTGGATATTATTGACCTGCTGGGCCGCGATCCTGTCCCTCCGGTTGCAGAACTTTTAGCTAAAAATATTCAAGATAAAGTGGTGATGGTCACAGGTGCAGGTGGCTCAATTGGTTCTGAGCTTTGTCGCCAGATTATTAAAAACCAGCCGGCCAAAATTATTATTTATGAACTGACAGAATTTGCTTTATATAGTATTGATAAAGAATTACGTCTCACAGCATCATGTGACATTATTCCAATCTTGGGCTCAGTACTGGATGAACGCAAGCTGGAGCGGGTGATTGAACAATATGAGATCCAAACAGTTTATCATGCAGCGGCTTATAAACATGTACCTCTGGTGGAGTGTAACCCATTAGCAGGCCTGAAAAATAACGCGGTGGGAACGGCATTTAGTGTCAATGCTGCGGTGAAAAAAGGCGTCGAAACCTTTGTACTGATTTCAACCGATAAAGCGGTACGTCCAACTAACGTGATGGGTGCGACCAAGCGCATGGCAGAGCTGTATTGTCAGGCCATGGCAGAAGCTCAGGATCAGACCCAGATCAGTATCGTGCGCTTTGGTAATGTGCTGGGTTCTTCTGGCTCGGTGGTGCCGCTGTTTAAACAGCAGATTGCCAAAGGTGGCCCGATTACCGTGACCGATCCCGAAGTGACCCGGTTCTTTATGACCATTCCGGAAGCTTCGCAACTGGTGATTCAGGCTGGTGCTTTGGGAACCGGTGGCGATGTGTTCTTGCTGGATATGGGGGAACCGGTACGGATTCAGGATCTGGCACGACAAATGATTTCACTGAGTGGACTCAAGGTTCGTGAGGACAAAAATCCAAATGGCGATATTGAAATTAAATATACCGGCTTACGTCCGGGTGAAAAGCTGTATGAAGAACTGCTGATTGATGAAGAAAATACAGAAATTACCTCGCATAAGCGTATTTTGAGATCAGTCGAGAAGCATTATCCATTGGCAGAAATTCTGGAGGTCTTTAACCAGATCCATGAGCTTTCAGCGACGCAGCCCGATATTGAATGGGCATTGACCCAGCTGGAATACTATGTCGATGGTTATGTCCGTGGCAACGAAATTCAAGTGAACTAGGTTATTTATAGAGATGATTAAGAAAGCAATTCTTCCAGTGGCCGGCCTCGGTACGCGTTTTTTACCGGCCAGCAAATCCATTCCCAAAGAAATGGTCACTGTGGTCGATCGTCCGGCGATTGAATATGTGGTCCGTGAAGCGGTAGCCGCCGGGATTGAACAAATTATTTTGGTGACTCATTCTTCAAAAGCATCGATTGAAAATTACTTCGATCGTAATTTTGAACTTGAAACCACGCTTGAGCAAAAAAACAAAACCGATTTACTTAAAGAAATTACTGAAATTCTGCCTAGCGGTGTGAGTATCATGAGTGTACGTCAACCGCAGCCTTTGGGCTTAGGTCATGCGATACTGTGTGCCAAAGCCGTGATTGGCGATGAAGATTTTACGGTATTATTACCAGATGTACTGGTGAAAGATCAGGATCCGGAAAATGATTTGTCTCGCATGATTCAGCGCTATGACGCGTCTCAAGCAGCACAAATCATGGTTGAAGCGGTACCTGAACATCTGGTGGATCAATATGGGATTGTCGATGTGGCCGCATCTCCGGCTGAAGGCGAAAGTATTGTCATGCAAGGGATTGTTGAAAAACCGGCAGTCGGCACTGCACCATCGAATCTGTCTGTGGTTGGACGTTATGTCCTGCCGGCAAAAATCATGCAGCTTCTGGAACAGACACCACGAGGTGCTGGAAATGAAATTCAGCTCACCGATGCGATTGCCATGTTACAGCAGACTGAAGCGGTGGAAGCTTATCGCATGAAAGGTCAAACTTTTGACTGTGGCAACAAGCTCGGCTATCTTAAAGCTGTATTACATTATGGGGTTGATCATCCTAAACTCGGTACCGAGTTTAAAGCATTGATTCAGGAACTGGCTTTGTAAGAAAAAATAATAAAAAGGAATAATATGAAAGTCGCAGTATTGGGAAAAACCTTATTTTCCGGAGTCATGTCGGCCCTTTTATCTGAATGTGGTCATCAGGTGGTGTGGTGTAACAGCTTCAGTGCAGATGAGCCAGCCCGGACTTATTTTCAGGATGAATCCTTGCAGTCATTGCTGCACAAACAGGAAAAATCCGGTTTTTTAAACTGTTGTGATTTTCAGCATCTGGATTTTAATCAGGATGTTTTTTTCTTTAGTTTTAACGCCACCGAAGAGCAGCAGGCATTTCAGATGCTGGATACCCTTCGGCATGCCTGTTTTGCTCATCCCAAGCTGATGATTAATGCTTCGACTTTTGGCCTGCATGGCACTCAACGCTTCCAGCAATTGCTGCCGAATGATGACTGGATTTATCTGCCCGATATTATTCAGGAAGGTAATGCCCTGCGTAGTTTTGTTCAGGCCACCCAGCTGATCGTGGGCTGTGATCATGCAGATGCACAGGCTAAAATCAGAGAGCTGTTACGTCCCTTGTTTCCGCGTGCGCAGCAGTATCTGTTTATGCCGGTACTGGATGCCGAATTTACCAAACTCAGTATTTCCGGCATGCTGGCCACCCGGATCAGTTATATGAATGATCTGGCCAGCGTGGCAGAAAAACTCGGGATCGATATTGAACAGGTGCGCCAAGGTATGGCGGCAGATAACCGGATTGGTTCGGCTTATCTGTTTCCGGGAGTCGGTTTTGGTGGAGAGAACTTCTCGCATGATATCCGCACCTTAACGTATGCAGTAGCAGATTCAGGGGTGAAAAACCAGTTGCTGGAACAGGTCTGGGAGATTAACGAACAACAAAAAGAATTACTGTTCCGCAAACTATGGAATTATTTCCGTGGCGATTTACAGGGAAAAGTGGTGGCGATTTGGGGCGCAGCCTTTAAAGAAAATACCCCGAGCATCCAGCAATCTCCAGTGCATGCCATGCTCACTGCATTATGGGCGCAAGGGGTGACGGTCAAACTGCATGATCCGCAAGCATTGGCCAATATTAAAAAAGTCTATGGGACACGGCAGGATCTAATCCTGTGTGAAGATCAATATCAGGCAGTTGAGGGGGTAGATGCCTTATGTTTGATGACTGCCTGGAAACAGTATGGTAGTCCAGATTATCCACACCTCATTAAACTGATGCAGCATCCCCTGATTTTGGATGGGCGTAATCTGTATGATCCGGCCTATATCAAGGCGCGTGGTTTTAATTATATTGGGGTGGGACGTTAATGTTAAGTCAGCTTAAACCAGATCTAAATACTGAAACTGTGTGTCAAAAACTCGCCTCGAGCAAAGAACAACTTGATGCGGTGCATCTACGAGAACTGTTTGCCGCAGACCCCCAGCGTTTTAACAAATATTCAATTCAGTTTGAACAGCTGGTCTTCGATTATAGTAAACACAGAATGAACAGTACGGTGATGCAGGGCCTGATTGAATGGGCAGATGCACAAAACCTAAGATCCTGGATCGGGTCTTTATTTTCAAATCAGGACATTAATTATACCGAGCAACGTGCTGCCATGCATTGGGCATTACGCTTGCCAGCACAGGATCAGCAGCATGCGGATCTGGCCGCTGATGTGCATGCTCAACTTGAGCGCATGTATGCCTTGGTCGAGCAAATCCATGCCGGGCAGCGTCGTGGCGCCACCGGTGAAGTGATTCAGGATGTGGTCAATATTGGCGTGGGCGGATCAGATCTTGGGCCGTTGATGGTTACGCATGCCTTATCTGATTTTAAATATCAGTCTGCCCAGCCACTCAGTGTGCATTTTGTCTCGACCATGGATGGCAGTCAGCTGTCCGAGTTGTTGCATCAACTGCGTCCGGAAACCACGCTATTTATTATTTCGTCCAAATCATTTGGTACGATTGATACCCTGACCAATGCCCAGACCGTACGTTTGTGGCTGGAAAAAGCATTGGGTCAGCATCCCTATATTCTCAAACATCATTTTATTGGGGTATCGACCAGACCGGAGAAAATGACAGCGTGGGGGATTGCACCGGAAAACCAGCTGTTGTTGTGGGATTGGGTCGGAGGGCGTTATTCGCTGTGGTCCTGTATCGGATTGCCGATTGCCTTGAGTATTGGAATTGAAGGTTTTAAGCAGCTACTGGCAGGTGCTTATGCAGTAGATCAGCATTTTCAGTATCAGCCTTTTGAACAGAATATTCCGGTCTTGATGGGACTGTTAGGGGCCTGGAATAATAATTTCCTGGATATTCAGACCCATGCCATCCTGCCTTATGATGGGCGGCTAAAATATTTTGCTTCCTACTTGCAGCAGCTGGAAATGGAATCGAATGGCAAGTCGATCCAGCGCAATGGTGAAAAAGTACAGCTGGATACCTGTCCGATTATTTGGGGAGAGGTTGGCCCGAATGCGCAACATGCTTTCTATCAACTCCTGCATCAGGGCACCCAGTCAGTCAGTTGTGACTTTATTGCACCGGTAAAGCGCTATAACAGTCAGCAATATACCTATGCCGATAGTGCTGAGGCATTAATCGAGCAGCATCATTTGGCATTGTCGAATTGTCTGGCGCAATCGCGTTTACTGGCTTTTGGTAATGAAGCGCTGGATCAAAACGAATTGGCTAGCTTGCCGGCTTATAAGCAGTATGAAGGCAATCAGCCGAGCAGTACCTTGTTACTGCAAGAGCTGAATCCCTATAGTCTGGGGATGCTGATTGCATTGTATGAGCATAAGGTGTTTGTTCAATCGGTGCTGTGGAACATCAACCCATTTGATCAATGGGGCGTAGAAAAAGGCAAAGAAATTGCCAATCAGTTATTGCCGATCCTCAATGGCGAACAGAGCGATCTGGATAGTCTGGATGGTTCAACCCAAGGTTTAATTAAAATTCTGTTAGGAAAGTCACATGGCTAAAATTCTGGTCACCGGTGGGGCAGGCTATATTGGTTCACATACCTGTGTGGAATTATTAAATGCCGGGCATGAGGTCATCGTTTTAGATAATCTCTGCAATAGCGCTGCTGAGTCTTTAAATCGGGTGCAACAGTTGACCCGGAAAAGCCTGACCTTTGTTGAAGGGGATATCCGGGATGTCCAGTTACTGGATCAAGTCTTTCAGCAAAATAGTATTGATGCGGTAATTCATTTCGCCGGGCTTAAAGCAGTTGGAGAAAGCCAGCAGATTCCACTGGCATATTTTGATAATAATATTGCCGGTTCCATCAGCCTGGTGCAGGCCATGCAGCGCGCACAGGTTTTTAACTTGGTGTTTAGTTCGTCGGCTACTGTGTATGGTGATAATCATCCGTCACCTTTAAACGAAGAAATGCCGACTGGCATGCCAACCAATAACTATGGCTATACCAAGCTGATTGTGGAGCAGCTCTTGGAAAAAACGGCCGTAGCAGATCAGCGCTGGTCGATTGCCTTATTACGTTATTTCAATCCGGTCGGTGCACATAAAAGCGGGCAGATCGGTGAAGATCCACAAGGTATTCCGAATAATTTAATGCCTTATGTAACTCAGGTGGCAGTAGGGCGACGTGAAAAACTGTCGATCTTTGGTCATGATTATGACACTGTCGATGGCACGGGTGTACGGGATTATATTCATGTGGTAGATCTGGCCAATGCACATTTATGTGCCCTCAATAATCGTTTAACTGCACAAGGGTGCCGGACCTGGAATATTGGTACTGGCAATGGCATTTCAGTGCTACAAGTGAAGGATACATTTGAGCAGGTGAATGGCGTTGCTATTCCATTTGAATTAGCACCACGTCGTGAAGGTGATGTGGCGACCTGTTTTGCAAATAATAGCCGTGCAGTACAAGAGTTGGACTGGGCAGCACAATATGGTTTGGAGGATATGCTGGCAGATAGCTGGAACTGGCAGAAGCAGAATCCGAATGGCTATCGTTAAAATTTTTATAAGAATATAAATATAAAACAGGAGCAAAATTGCTCCCGTTTTATTGTACTTAATACAGCAGCCTTAACTCTGGATCAGCTGGGTCAACTCATCGACATAGTCCTGCATCGGTCGTGGATTGCGGTCACGACGGCTTTCAATATTCAGACGCAATAAAGGTTCAGTATTGGATGCACGCACATTAAAACGCCAGGTGCCAAAGTCCAGACTGACACCATCGGTCTGATCAATTGCAGGATTTTGATCGGCATAGTGATCAAAGAGTTTTTGAATCGTGGTTTGGGTATCGGCGACTTTAAAGTTGATCTCACCACTACACGGGAACTTGGCAATCATCTCTTCCACTAGCGAAGATAGAGATTGCTGTGTTTCAGACAGTACTGCAATCGCTAGTAACCATGGAATCATGCCACTATCACAGTAGGCAAAGTCACGGAAATAGTGATGGGCACTCATTTCTCCGCCATAAGCCGCATTATGTTCACGCATCACATCTTTAATAAAGGCATGCCCTGATTTCGACTGCACCGTAATCCCTTGGTATTGCTCTACAATATCCAGTGTATTCCAGACCAGACGTGGATCATGTACAATTTTTTCGCCAGATTGCTTCAGCAAGAACGCTTGAGCCAGAAGGCCGACAATATAATAGCCTTCAATAAACTGGCCTTTTTCATCGAACAGGAAGCAGCGGTCAAAGTCACCATCCCAGGCAATGCCCATATCTGCGCCATGCTGAATGACCGCATCACGGGTGCTATCACGGTTTTCAGTTAAAATCGGGTTGGGAATCCCGTTCGGGAAAGTGCCGTCAGCTTCATGATGAATTTTGATAAATTCAACCGGAATATTGAGTTGTTGAAATTTTTGCTCAATCGCATCAATCACATGACCTGCTGCACCATTACCGGCATTCATCACCAGTTTCATCGGACGGATTTTTGCCGGATCAATATAGCTCATCAGATGATTTACAAATTCGGGCAGAATATTGTATTTTTCAGTACTGCCTTTATTGCTGACTTCAATAAATTCATCTGATTCTGCTAAAGCCTGAATCTCTTTAAGACCAGTATCGGCACTGATTGGACGGGCATTTTCACGTACCAGTTTCATGCCATTATAGTCCATCGGATTATGGCTGGCCGTGATTTCAATACCACCTTGCACATCCAGATGGAAGGCGCCAAAATAGACTTCTTCCGTGCCGGTCATGCCCAGATCCAGAACATTGACACCCGCATCATTTAAACCGTGAATGGTGGCCTGTTTTAAACCTTCACTGCTGAGTCGAATATCACAGCCAATCACCACGGTTTTTGGTTGATAGATCTGTCCATAGGCACGACCAATCCGATAGGCAATATCTTCATTGAGTTCAGTATCGAGTTTGCCACGAATATCATAGGCTTTAAAGCAGGTCAGTTTGGTCATGTAAGTCATTAAAATCCCTGAAAATAAGAAAAAGATATAATATATGCTGGTAGTATAGAGCCAAAATTATTTAATTCAGCTTCCTTCATTCGTAATTTTGTGAGCCAGCATTCCAGAATATTCAGCCAGTAATTGTAAGATCTCACGATCAGTACTTTTGTTAGAGAATAACTTTGGAGATTTATGGTGAGTCATATATAGATTTCCATTTTTCTAGAATGCGCTGTGCCCAGTCTGCATGATAAGTATTTGATACAACGTGATCTTTTTTTGAAATATGGTTAATCATTATATATGACTGGATATTACAAACTTTGTTAATAAAGTCTTTTGGCCAACTTAAAGACTGCGATAAAATTGCAATTTTGAAAGATTCTAAGGTTTTGTTCAGGAAGATTTTATTTGCATTAACATCGTATGGTATCAGTAATGTGGAAATATTCTTTTTTCCATCAGAGGTATCAATTTCACATAAATAAAAAAGCTCATTATCTTCTCTGTCGAGTATTAGATTTACATAAAATCGGCGATTTTGACCATTAGTCAATTTATGCCCTCTGAATCGGCCATATTTTATGAAAGACTTATTATGAATTTGTTTGACTTTATAGCCTTTGCCTTCTATTTTTTTCAGCATTTTGCTAAGGTCTTGATAAGTTGAACTTGTAAAATTATTTTCTGCCTCTATGCTAAATCCTGGAAGGGTGCCTTCGTCTTCTCCTTCTCCACCAGCAAATGGTTGGTCCTCATGAAGAGCTTCCCTACTTGTATTTCGTCTTGTTATATTAATTTCTGAGCATGAAGTATTTAGTGAGATTTGTAGGTCTTCTATGGTATAAATTTCCCCCACAATATTTTTGAGTTGTGTAATTTCCTGATCAATATCAGCGTTAGCTTCATCATCAAATTTAGATTTATCCTGACTTGTCTGTTTTTTAGTATGCTGGTTTTTATCTAGTATATCTTTAGCCTGTCCAAAACTTTTTTGGGATAAAAAATGAAATTTAACAGGTTTATCTATTCCTGTTTCTAAATTTCCGAATGAATTGATACGTTCGATCCGAAATATTTTGCTGTCTGAATAAATACATCCATCAACATCAAGTTCAATGTTTTTGAGGATAGGAGCATCCATATCAAAATCATAGGCTTTAGATTGAGCTTGGTTTTTAATGGTTTTTTCATAAATACTTAAAAAAGATTGATTTAATTCAGGGTGTAATAAAATTAATGCTAGTTTTTTTAGAAAAACAGGGTCCTTTAGATCCTTGGCTGTTATTTTTCTGTTTGGTGCAACAAAAATATGAAAGGCTTTAGCATCATTACGATCAATTAAGACATCAGTTGTATATCTTTCAGAAAATAATGCAGCACGTAATAAATAAGGATGAGAGAAAAAAAGATCTCGTGCGAGTACCAGTTTAGGTAATTGGATGGTCCACCCCTCCAAAGCATCTCCTGGATTGTGATATTGGAAACTGAAGCAGGGACGATTGCGATATGTCGGATGGGTATTTACAGTTGAATTTTCTGCATTGGTCTCGTTCAAAAATCCCAAATTGATTTGAGTGAGCTTATGGTTGACTAAACGTACAGGGAAAACACTGCTCAGTGGTGTTTTGTAGTGGTATAAAAGGATACTTTCAATTGGTCTTTTTGAATGAAAAAAACGCTTTTCTTCGGAATCGCGCATTGTAGTTTTAATATTGAAACGAGTTTTACCACGATGAGTTATCTGTGTTGCACTGTAGTATTGTGTTGCTTCAGGTAAACATACGAATGGAAGGTTAGCCACTTTTATTTCCCCATAATATTCTTAAAGAATCGACGTGCTTCTGGTGTCAATCGCTGCTCACTTAATCCAGATTCACGTAAAAAAACACTTGGTGGATAGTCTTTATTTTCAGTTTGTTGACGAATATAGGTTCGAGTCAGACGACGTATTTGGTAACAATCCACAGACTCAGCATAACGATCTAAAAAGACTGAAGTCAATGGGAAAAAATTCCAGTTTTTTTCAATCATACTCACTGAACCCAGTTGTCTAATAAAAAACTTTTTTGTCCATTGTGGGGAGTCTAGATCTTCTAATAATTCATCCCGTATTTTGATGAGTTGTTTAACAAACTGTCGATCTCGAGCTCTCCAGTCAATACGTGGTTTAGGGATAGAAGGCGGGGGAGTTAAAGCTGATTTATTGATAAATAATAGCCAATCTTTATGATTGCGATATAAGCGAGCATACAGTGAGCTATTTTGTTGGCGAGCCTGTTTGACAGGCCTTTCTAGGATTAATTTTGTCCATTGTTTTTGGTCCTCAGATAATGTTCGATCTACTTTATTATCCATACATATTGTTACTGTTGTGGTGGCTTCCTCTAGATCCATGGATGCTAGGTGAATATATTGCTTATATGTTTCAATCGGATTTTTCTCTGGAACAAGAGCTTTTAATACGATGAGGTGCTCAAGATAAGAAAATGCTTTACGATGTTTTCTTAATATATTTTTCAGCCAGCAGTTTTCACTATCTAAATCTGCTAATTGATAATATGCAAGAAAACTTTCGCCCCAATATTCAATGACTAATTGGCGGACTTTTTCGTAATTAATATTTTTACGGCCTGATAGTAATTCCCTATCTTTTAAGATAAGAAAATAAGCATCTGATACAGTAGAAAAATCCTGCACATTGAAGGGTGTTGAATGAGCGAGTAGCTCTTCGATCAGTCCTGCAAGCTCGATATGATGATTTACGTCTTGAGGATTAAACACAAGCTGTGAAGAGTCTTTCAGTGCATTCAAATGAGCAAAATAGAATTTTCGGTCTATCCCATTACAAGACATAGAACTCACAGAAAGAGATTGCTGATGCCTTCTACAATATTCGTATCCAGTAATCTGCCAGCTGCGTTTCCAATAAACTTCACCATATTGCTGCATCTGTTCTTGCCAGCAATGAGGGCAGAACCGGAAAAAACTCACAGCTTTGATCCGCGATGCATTTTTTCCTAATTTGGTATGCAGGGATTGATACTGCTCACCTCGCAATGCCTGCACAGCATAATGCATTACTGTATCAGGTTGAAATGGTTGGTAAATTGGTAACAGGGTGTGTTGGTTGATTAAAATAAGCGCATCATAGTGATCTGGTAAGTAACTGGCCACCCTGTCTAGATGAGAAGGTAAATCGTAAGTTGGTGTCAAGTTCCTATTATTGAATAATTCTTCAGTGAGATATTTTGGACTCAGAATCCCATTGTGAACAGCATAACGAGCAATCACACTGTAAATCAATTCATTTGGATATGGTGCTGGAAAATTTGAAATCATGGTACCTTACCCTCCATTTTTTCTGCTTAATGCAAAATGGGACGGGTAGGATCAAACAAATAGTGAGATGATTTTAATAACTCATAAACATCTACGTCCTGTTCTTGTGCTTGACTGAAAAAGTTTCGTAAGTCATTCGTTTCAGTACTCTTCCATTCCTCCACTTTCATGACTTTACGAGAGGTCCTTGGCTTCCTTGCCGGAGTTGTGGTCTGAGGCTGGTCCAATTTATCTTTTACTACAGAGCTGTCTAATACTTCCAGAATATGCTGGAGGAGTACCTGTAAGTTCTCGTTTGGATATTTTTTTAATGCAGAAGTGACATGCGGTTCTATTGCAGCAGCGGGATGACCTAATGCTGTTAGCATACCTATTAAAGTAGAATAATGCGGTCCTAGATCTTTATGCTGTTTTTCTGTTTTTAATGCGGCTTTAAAACGGTGTTGTTCAACATACTCCTCAATTTGAACTTGAGGGATAGTGAGGTCAGAGTACCGTGCAATACGTGCAGGATTACCTGAACGCAGCGCATCTAGAATATCGTGAACTGGCTGTAATTGTTCTTCATAGACTTTTTTAAAAAGTTCAGATGTAATTTTTTCCAGACCAATGGTGATTGCATGAATCTGCACCAAGCAGAACAGTTTAACCACTAAATCTGGAATGCCCTGCGTATAATAATACCAAGTGTTTCTTAATTCATCGGTCAGTTCAGCTGGTTGTTGAACCCATTGATATTGCCACAGCTTGTTGGTGAAAGCATACCATTCAGAAATGATCATTTGATCAGGGGTGCTAGGATCGGGAGTGGGTGCTTCATTGCGCATAGGTTCCCAGATTAAAGAGCCTAATCCCGCACTGCGTCTAGCTGATCTTAAGTCTTCTTGCAGAATTTCATTGGCTTTGGGTGTCCCAATCATCACAATTGGAATAGATGCCACATTCACAAGTGTGACAAAGAAATTAAGAATAATCTCAGCCCCGCCAGATTTTTTTGTATTCAAATGCTGGATTTCATCAATGATTAAAAGTCCAATTGAATAGTTATTTGCGATGATTTTCATCTGCTGCAGCATTGCATTTACATTTAAGCGGCTTCTGGTAAAACGATGCTCGAAGTTAGTATCTCCTAATGCTAAATCTACTGCTCTAAAAAAGTTTGAGCATAAGTTTTTTAAAGAGCTATCATGAGGGCAATCAATTTTAAGATAAACAATTTGCTTTAACCCCAGTTCTTTATGCTCAATCACTTGCGGATAATAACGCAAAATCTTGTTCATCGTGGTCGTTTTCCCACTCCCAGAACATCCTATAATAGACATACTAGTGGCTGTCGATTCTGGAGGAGCGTAGCGGTAAGAGCTTTCGTTTGAAGGTTCTAGTTGTTGAAAAGCCGCGTGCAAATGCCTGTGTCGATCACCATTATTGATGTTTCTACTCACGTAACCTTGCCGGATCATGATAGAAATTTTTTGTTCAAGGGATAGATGTTTGGTGAGTGGTTGGAAAAAATCATGAGGCAGTTGAGCAATTAGATGAATTCTTTCGGGTTGAGGCAAAAAACGCTGCTCTGGAATAAATTTTAGTTTCCCTCGTAGGTGTTTAATAACCGACTTCGTGTCAAGAATGGGCGGTAATTGAGTAATGAGAGGATTATCCCCATAGATGTCTTCTATTGATGTATTAATCGTGAGTTCATTATTATTCATTCTTCATCGTCCTCTTCAAATAATTGTCTCATTAAATCTGGTTGACTTGTCAAATCTAGATTGCTGGTTTGAGATGGGGGTATTTGAGTATTATCTTTATTGGGATTGATGGTCCGGATAGAATTTGCAGGCCTGTTTTGTAGGTGTTCCGCACGTTCCATCTGCATGGCTTCTTGTTTATTCTGCCGGATATTTCGAGTACGTTGTGCGTTAGAAAGTTGGTGAACTCCCGCTTGAGCCCGCCGACTCTGTGCTGACTTAATGATGTTGTCAGTAAAATCCTGCAATTCGCTGATGGCTACAGACTTGAGTTGCGAATGCTGTTTTTCAACAGTTTTGATCGCTTTTTGAATTTGTTCAGCTTCCCACCAGGTCAGATGTTGATATTGACGTGAGGTATCATTTAAGTGAGCCTCCCAGTATTCCAATTTATTTTCATCATAAAAAATATAAATGGTATTTACTGAGTATGGGTCAAAACCAATCCGCAACTTTTTCGGGCGAGATTTGGTTGTGTTACGAATAAACCAGCCTTGTTGATGCATTTCCAGACATTGATAGACTAATCCTTTGACTTTAAGTCCTTTGTCACTTAAGGAGGCATCGATCCTAGGTAACAAGCCTACATAGAGTGATTTGTTATCCACTTGTCTTAACATCCCAGTGCGGTGCTGTAGGCCCCACTGCCAGAGCTTAAGAGGAATAGATGGTAGGTCAGTTGGCATATCGGCACTGCGATCATATTTCGTCAAGACATCAAAATTATTGCGTAACAAGATGCAGCTTAATATGATTTTTCTGAACTCTTCCAGAGTCAGGCACGCTTCTAGCCGATAATCATGTCCGCCTTTCTTTTTTTCCTTGAATCCAGAAACAACACCAATATTATCGTAGGATTTAAAGCGTGACTGAATGATTCCGAAAGCCCTCTCCACAATACCTTTGGCATCGCTTCGATACGGTGGTGCATTTTCAATTCGAACAGAAAAGTTTTTTTCAAGAAGTTCAATTTGATAGCCAATTAGTTCGCCGCGGTCTGCAAGTATGGCGCTAGGTAAACCATAAATCGGCCAGTCTTCCGCTTGTATTTGTAAGCCATAACTCTGACAGAATGTTACTTTATCTTGGATTGCGACGCTGAGGCATTGTATGGCTGTGTTAAATGAGCTGTTTTCCATACCGACATAAAGCCCAGTAATCATCCGGCTAAATACATCGATAGCAATATATACGGTAGGTCTGCCAATAATCTGTGATGGATCTCGTGATGATACAAGGTAGATATCAGCGATTGTTGAATCTATTTCATAACGTGCACCAGGACCATTTGCGTGCTTGGTCGCTGTTGAAGTCAGAGGTTTGTGATCTTTCAGAGTTTTCTGATTCTTCAGAATTTCCTTGGAATTGTTCTTATTTCTATATCGCTTATTATAAAAATAATAGAATTGGGCATAGGTTGGAATATCTGCGGCTTGCACTTGATGAAAGTGCTTAGAAAATAAATTTTTAAACCGAAGATAAGTTTCGTTAATGGATTGTTTTTTGACAGGAACTAAATACTCTTCGATGGCTTGCTTAAAATATAATTCAACCTGTTCAGTGACATTCTTACCTTCATTCGATTCATAAATGCGTGGTCTGCCAATTTTTTTATCACCTATAGCTCTTTTTTGGCCTTTTCCACCTGAGTTTTCATAGTCCGGTACCAAAGCATTTATAGTTTGACCACGTTGCCAGTAGCGTCTTAGGAGTCGTAGGATTTTATTAATTGATACTTCTTTTTCTAGATGTATAGTTTTAATTTTTGCAGTCCTGATTTTTGCATTGATAAGAACTTGTTCATCATTAATTAAATCTTGAATAATAAAAAAGTTTTCATCTCTTTTTTTGAGTTGAATAGAATCCTCACTCAAGTTTAATCGTTTTAAGTGTTCATAAGGATCTTGTGCTGGTATTAGGCTTTGATCATCTGAGAGAGTTTGAAGTTCCTTAGACAAAATGAGTTCAGGAAAAGCATTTTTATTATCAATCGCAATCCATACCGTATACTGCGGTAAGAATTTGAGTATTCGGTATTGTGTTGAATTCAAGATGTAAACTGAATTAATTAGTTGCATGGACTGTATTCTCATTCTGGAGCAAATTACTTGCATGAATATCAGAGAGTTTAAGCTCCAAGTACGAAATTTCTAGATTAAATTGAAGTATTCGCAGTGCGAATAATTTTCTAAACAATGCGAGCGTCGATCCGATACCCATTTTTTGAGTTTGGTCAGAATGCTTACAAAATTGGATTAATGAGCTTTGAGGGTACTGGCTAATTTCTTCCATAAAATAAACTGCTTGATCAATCATGTGATTTGTTATTTCAAGGTCATTTTTTTCTACATACAGCCATTTAATGTTCTCTAGTACCGTAGCAGGAATGTCTTTTTCAGTAATCAGTTTGAACGGCGTATTGTGCTCTTCTTCCCAGTAACGACGTTTAATTTCTAATGACTCAATAACATGAGCTTTATTCAGATCCTTGCTGTAAAGAGTGTCAAGGGCTATAGAAAACTTACCAAAATCAACTAAAAAATCTGAAGATAGGGTAAAAGGTATATAGTCAACCGATACTTTTTTCATTCGGAAACGAGAACAGATGGAGTTAAGATCATAGATATCCAAAGGATAATGTTCGCGAATATCTGTAACGTTCTGATTCCAGTCAAGCAGTAAAAAGGTAGATAGCTCTAGATCAGAAAATAAGTGATGAAGACGTTTACTGACACGGCCTTGTACTCTGTGAGAGCGACCAATTGAACTGAAGTTTTGAACAGTTTTACAAGGTTTATAATCGCGTCCATGGCCCTGGCCATACCCTTCTGTTACTAGTTCTTCATAGTTTTTTATAATTTTTGCCATACAGAAGACCTGTGGATTTTGGTGGATAATTAATCATATCTGAAGGGGGGTAATTTTGTATTTGGCAAAAACATACAAACTTAAATATATTTATATACAAACAAAATTTTATAATTTTTATTTAATTATTTATTTAATTCAGTGACTTAATAGTTAATCCAGTATTTTAATGCTCAATTGATGAGTTTAAAAAACGTTGATGATAGGCAAAAGTATTCAAATTACATCTTAGTAAACATCGTTGCATATTCTTATGTAAACCAACTGCATATTCAGACTCAAACCCGACCATTCATTCTGGTTCATAGTAAAATGCTTATTTTCTATTCCAAATATTTTAGAACAAAATATGTAAATTTGGATCTTAAAGTACTACCTTAATCTGCTATAATTTGTACATCATTATGATGTACAAATTGGTGGAAAATATGGCTAACTTAGCAACAGAACGAATCAATGTTCGTTCAACCGTAGATGCAAAGAATGTAATTGAGCAAGCTGCGAATTTATTGGGTCTTAGTGTGAGTTCCTTTATGATCCAATCCTCATTTGAACGAGCAAAAGAATTACTTAAATCTAATCACGAGTTAAAAGTAAATAATGCTGATCGTGATATGTTAATGAATTTGCTTGAAAATCCGCGCCCTGCAAATGATGAGATGAAAAATTTAATGAGTTTATTGGATGAAAATTGAGGTTTTACAAGCCCATCATCAGAAAAAATCATTTAATTGTGGGCAAGATGATTTAAATAAGTTCATAAACCAATACGCATCCCAACATCAGAAATCAGGAACAAGTAAAACCTATGTTGCTATTGATGATGATGCACAGGTGAGGGGGTTTTATTGTCTATCAAGTACCTCTATAGGATTTGATGGGGTTGATGCTGTTCTCACTAAACGATTACCTCGTTATCCCTTACCTTGTGTGGTTGTGGGGC
The DNA here is from genome assembly GCF_044547685.1 of Acinetobacter sp. NPDC052428. GTDB lineage: Bacteria > Pseudomonadota > Gammaproteobacteria > Pseudomonadales > Moraxellaceae > Acinetobacter > Acinetobacter lwoffii_G. The sequence goes on along the minus strand of NZ_JBIUAT010000009.1, from coordinate 46,718 downwards.
GCTTTGCCGTTGATCAAGCAGCACAGGGGCAAGGAGTTGGAAAAGTACTTTTAGCACATGCTCTTAAACAAGTTTCAAAAGTTGCTCAAATTATTGGTGTTAATTTTGTTGTAATACATGCTAAGGATCAAAAAGCTATGGAGTTTTATCAGCGGTTTGGCTTTATCTCATTAACATCAAATCCATTAACATTAATATATCCAGTGAATGAAATACCTCATTTTAAATAAGGTGGGTTGCTAGTAACAGGAATAGCTAATAGACTTATTCAGAGTTTGCACATAGTTCCTTATCCCTTATTTTGCTTTATGACCAAATACTGCGTCTAATTATGGTAATTTAATTAAGTTTGTTTTATTTTTGATCATAAGTTGTTGATATATATTATTCATTGTTTTTCAATTTTAAAATTAAGTTTGTATTAGAATTTGGTATCCTGAATTTTAGATGAAATTAAGTTTGTATTAAGTATTGGATTCTTCCACTTTAAAATACGAATTCTTGCTCAGAAAGGCGAAGCATACTTTAAATAAAAATGAAATGTTTTCAAGATGAGGTCAAAAAGGGATGCTTTTTGAATCTAGGGTGAGATTTTTATATATCTATATCGTTGAATATATTAGTAATAATTTTATATTTCTGGTGTGATTCTAATTTGAATTTATTTATATTAAAAACCCTGTAGACTTGGTGAAGAATCACTGGGTCTACAGGGTAGGGTTTTGTTCGTTTACTTCATTAATATCCAAACTTAAATAATTAAATCTAAACTTAATTATTTGGTACAAACTTAATTATACGAACACAGTTTCCCAGCCTCGATTCAATTTTAATTATTCTACAGTGACCGATTTTGCTAGGTTGCGTGGCTGATCGACATCCGTACCACGTAGAACTGCAACATGATAGGACAGCAGCTGTACAGGAATACTGTAGACAATCGGTGCCAGCACTGCATTGACTGCTGGAATATGTACCACATGCTGGCGTTCTTTGGCTTTAATACCGCTGTTTTCATCAGCAAATACAAACAGTTCACCGCCACGAGCCTGAACTTCTTCCATATTGGATTTCAGTTTGTCCAGCATGTCATCCTGTGGCGCCAGAATCACCACTGGCATGTCATTGTCGACCAGTGCCAATGGCCCATGTTTCAGTTCACCTGCAGCATAACCTTCCGCATGAATATATGAAATTTCTTTTAGCTTGAGTGCACCTTCCAGAGCGATCGGGAAGTGGGTGCCGCGGCCCAAGAACAGGCAGTGCTGCTTTTCAACAAACAGTTCAGAAAGGCGTAGAAGCTCATCATCATGACGCAAGGTATCCAGCATGACTTTAGGCATATGCCAAAGTCCTGTGGTAATTTCCGTCATTTTTTCTGTAGAAATAGTATTTTTTACAGAACCGATTTTCAGTACCAACAGCATCAAGGCTGCAAGCTGGGTGGTAAAGGCTTTGGTGGAAGCCACGCCAATTTCAGGACCAGCTAAAGTCAGCAGGCTGTAATCTGTTTCACGTACCATCGAAGAGGTTGCCACGTTACAGATGGTCATCGTGGTGATGTCGAGGCCTTTGGCAGCCGCACGTTTCTGTGTATCACGTAATGCAGCCAAAGTGTCGGCAGTTTCACCGGATTGGGAAATACACACATACAGCGTGTTATTCACAATGACTGGCGTGCGATAACGGAATTCGCTGGCAATCTCGACCTGACAAGGCAGATTAATCAGCTGTTCAAACCAGTATTTGGCAATCATGCCGGCATGATAGCTGGTACCGCAGGCAATAATCTGGATTTGCTGGATTTTTGCAAAGTCTTGTTCCGCACTGGCAAGAAAATCTTCACGCAGGTCATTGCCATTTAAAGCTTGGGAAATGGTCTGTTTGATCGCTTCAGGCTGCTCATAAATTTCTTTGAGCATGTAGTGCTTGTATTCACCTTTAGAAGCATTGCTGACGGCAGCATCCAGTTCCTTGACCGGACGATCGACAAGTTGACCATCGACAAAGACTTCAATGGTGGTGCGGGTCAAACGGGCAATATCACCTTCTTCCAGGTAGATAAAACGGTTAGTAATTGGAAGTAAGGCTAATTGATCTGAACTAATGAAGTTTTCACCAATCCCGACACCAATCACCAGTGGAGAACCTTCACGCACGGTAATCAGTTCATCCGGGTGGTCAGTATGTACGATGCCCAGTGCATAGGCACCTTTCAATTGCGGAACCACTTGGCGTACAGCTTCTAACAGGCTCGGGGTAGATTTCAGTGCATCATTGATCAGATGGGCAACCACTTCAGTATCAGTCTGTGAGGTAAACACATAGCCTAAAGCTTCAAGATCATCTTTCAGTTCTTGGTAGTTTTCGATAATCCCGTTATGGACCACTGCTACATTTTCAGAAATATGCGGATGGGCATTTTCTTCAGTCGGTTTGCCATGGGTGGCCCAGCGTGTATGCGCAATGCCGAGTGAACCGCTAATCTGGGATTCATTCACAGCCTGTTCAAGGTTTGCAACCTTACCGACACGGCGTTCACGTAGGACTTGGCTGTTGTTAATGAGTGCCAAACCTGCTGAATCATAACCACGGTATTCCAGGCGTTTTAAGCCTTCAATCAAAATATTGGTAATGCTACGTTCTGCAATGCCACCAACGATACCACACATATTTGTTCCCCTTATTTCTTGATTTTTTGCGGACGTGGATAGTTTTCTTTGGCAAATTGCTTAGAGCGCTCTACTGCCAAACTGTTGTCTTCCACATCACGGGTAATCGTTGAGCCTGCACCCACTGTGGCACCGTTGCCAATTCTCACAGGTGCAACCAATGAACTGTTCGAGCCAATGAAGGCCTGATCACCAATAATCGTTTTAAATTTGTTCGCACCATCATAGTTACAGGTAATGGTTCCTGCACCGATATTAGAACCGGCACCGATTTCAGCATCACCCAGATAGGTAAAATGGTTGGCTTTAGAGCCTAGACCAATCGTAGTATTTTTGACTTCAACAAAGTTGCCGATATGTACTTCATTGGCCAGTTGTGCACCTGGACGCAGTCGTGCAAAAGGTCCAATTTGGGTATCTTCCCCAACGACGGCGCTATCAAAAATGCTATATGGCTGAACCTTGGTGCCAGCTGCAATCTTGGTATTCTTGATAATACAGCCGGCGCCAATTTCAACGTTGTCGCCCAGCTCGCAATCACCTTCCATAATCACATTGATATCAATACGGACATCCTGACCGACAGTTAAATTGCCACGCAGGTCAAAGCGGCTTGGATCAATCAAATGTACGCCTTGCTGCATCAGCTGTTTTGCTTGATAAGCCTGGAACTGACGCTCTAAAGCAGCCAACTGCACACGGTCATTTACCCCTTCAACTTCAAAAGCCTGCTCAGGTTCTACCGATGCAACTTGCATACCATCTGCCAAAGCCATCGCGACAATATCAGTCAGGTAATATTCACCCTGCGCATTGTCATTGCTTAAATTTGGCAGCCATTCATGTAATTTAGCATTGCTGACGGCATAAATACCGGTATTGATTTCCTTGATCTGACGCTGCTCTTCAGAGGCATCTTTATGTTCAACAATCGCTTGAATCTGATCATTTTCACGCACGATACGTCCATAGCCATTGGCATCAGGCAGAGTTAATGTCACTAGGCCGATACTAGTTGTTGCTGTCGCATCGAGTAATTTTTGCAAGGTCACAGGATTAATGCAGGGTACATCGCCGGAAAGAATCAGCGATACGCCGTCGTGAGGCAGGACAGGCAAGGTCATCTGCACCGCATGGCCGGTACCCAGCTGTTCAGCCTGTTCGACCCATTTAATATCCTGTTGTGCAAATGCTGTTTGAACCCGGTCACCACCATGACCATAAATGGTAATAATATTATCTGCGTTTAATTTTTTTGCCGTTTCAATGACATGACCCAGTAAAGGACGTCCTGCAAGGGGTTGTAATACTTTCGGTAAGCTTGAACGCATACGCGTGCCTTTACCTGCAGCAAGAATAATAACAGTCGTTGACATGTTCTAATCCTAAATATGGCTTATGCCACGATGAAGTAAAAATAAAGCAAAATACAAAGAGCCGCCCAAAGGCCGGCAATAATGTCATCCAGCATGATGCCGAAGCCACCAGCCACTTGACGATCAATCACCCTGATCGGCCAAGGTTTCCAGATATCAAATAACCTGAACAGGGCAAAACCGACGAGCAACCATAACCAGTTCATCTGGCCTAAGTAGATCAGGGGCAAAAATGTGATGGATTGTCCGGCAAATTCATCCCAGACAATGCGTCCATCATCATGAACCCCCATGACTCTAGCAGTATGCCCGCAGATATATATGCCAACCAGGGACATGATGGCAATGGCAAAAACACTGTTTAGAAAACCAAGATGCAGCCAAATGGGAATAAATAAAAGTGCAAAGGCCGACCCAAAGGTACCGGGTGCTTTAGGTGCCAGACCGGAACCAAAACCAACCCCACTAAAGACAATCAGTCGGTCGATCCATGACATGGCTTTAAAATTAATCGCAGGTTTATGCAAAATGTTGATACCCATTAAATTGAAGTGAATGATCTACGCCATCTTTTTCAAAAGTTAAGCCGTGTTGCTGCTGAATTGTGCCGATTATACTAATCGAAACATCAAGTTGTTTTTGCAATAATTTTTCGTAATTTTGCGGGCTTATTGTAAAGCATAATTCGTAATCATCGCCACCAGCGAGGGCATATTGCCATTTTTGTTCATCACTTAAGGCATGCAGGGCAGGACTGATCGGCAGGTTTTCAAGTTGCAGCCTGGCACCGACTTGAGAAGCTTTGAGAATATGTCCAAGATCTTGTGCCAAACCATCCGAGACGTCAATCATGCTATGCGCCAGACCTTTTAGAGCAGCACCGAGCTGACAACGTGGCGTTGGATAGTCCAGACGTTTTTGTAGTGGATGACCAAGATGCTGTAGTGCAAAAGCTGCGTCACCGACAGTTCCACTGACACAAATCAGATCACCCGGTTTTGCACCTGAGCGTAGAATGGCTTGACCAATATCCACCCAGCCTAATGCTGTAACAGACAGGGTCAAATGAGGACTTTGAGTGGTATCACCACCGATTAAACTCACCCCAAATTGATCGCAGCAATCGTACAGACCCTGACTAAAAGCTTTTAGCCAGTCATGATCAATTTGGGGTAAGCTCAATGCGAGTAAAATACTGTGCGGGGTTGCACCCATCGCGGTAATATCAGATAAATTGACAGCCACAGATTTCCAGCCAATCGCATGGGGATCGGTATTCATTGGAAAATGGCGTCCAGCAACTAGGGTATCGGCACAGATGACCAGTTGTTGCTGTGAGGGGGGGGTGAGCAAGGCTGAATCGTCACCGACGCCCAGATCGACAGAATTGGCATTCTTGCGATTGAAATAGGTGTCGATAATCGAAAATTCAGCCATACAACGAATCTACGCTATTAGTTAGACTGCTGTTTTTCTGCTGCACGCAAAGTTGTCGCTAAACGATCCAATACACCATTGATGTATTTATGGCTATCGGCACCGCCAAAATGTTTAGCCAGCTCGATCGCTTCATCTAGAACCACGCGATATGGAATCTCAAGATGTTCTTTAAGTTCATATGCACCAAGACGAAGGGTCGCAAGTTCAACACCGTCAAGTGCTGAAAGTTCGCGATCGAGTACGGGGATTAAGAGCGCATCCAATGCTTCATGATTGGCAACCACTTGAGTCAACAATTCATGATAATAGCTCAGATCCACTTTGTGCATGGCATTTTCCACACGCGTACGTGCTTCAATCTCATGTACCGGATTGTGGCTCATTTGCCATTCATAAATTCCTTGTACAGCAAAGCGACGTGCTTTACGTTTTGCTGCATAAGTTGCTTGAAGTGTTTGCGACATAGCGTTAAATAGCCTTTAACAAGTTAACCATTTCAATCGCAGTCAGGGCAGCTTCGCTACCTTTATTGCCTGCTTTTGTTCCAGAGCGTTCAATCGCTTGTTCAATACTGTCCGTAGTGAGTACACCGTTAATGACAGGCAAGCCAGTGTCGAGGCCAACTACGCCCAAACCTTTGGCACATTCGCCTGCAACGAAATCGAAGTGAGGCGTGCTACCACGAATCACGGCGCCAAGCGCGATGATGGCATCGAAACGATCTGAAGCTGCCAGTTTTTTCGCAACTACAGGAAGTTCCCAGGCACCAGGTGCATGAACAACAGTGATATTATCCTCTGATACACCATGACGTTTCAATGTATCAATGGCACCTTCTAACAGATGTTCAACCACAAAGCTGTTAAAACGACCAACTAAAATCGCATAACGGTCTTCGTTCGCGAGATGTAACATACCTTCAATACGGCGAACTGCCATAACAACCTCGATGATTTCTTAAGATGTTTGTTGTGCGGTGATGTATTCCACCACTTCTAAGTTAAAGCCTGATAGTGCATTGAAACGCAATGGAGAGCTCAGCAGCTTCATTTTTTCAACGCCTAGATCACGCAAAATTTGTGCACCCACACCAATGGTCTGATACTGCTGAGACAGTGCAGAATTTGATTTTACATTTTTTGGTGCTTTAAGGGTATCTAATGCTGGACCCAAATCCTGTAAATGGCGTTGACCAATCCAGACCAGTACACCACGATCACTGTTGGAAATTTCTTTCAGGGCGCGATCCAGGTTCCAGGCCGGCTCGCCATCCTGTTTTTTCAGTTTGAGCAAGTCGCGGGTCGGGTTAAAACCATGTACACGCACCGTGGTCACGCCCTCTTTAGGCTCACCTTTGACCAAGGCCAGATGGATATCCGGATTGCCCAGTTCACGATAGCGGTACAGGTCAAAGCTGCCGTATTCAGTCTCAATACTTTGCTGATCGATACGCTCAACCGTCTGTTCATTGGTCATGCGGTAATGAATCAGATCGGCGATCGTCCCGATTTTCAGGCCATGCTTTTCAGCAAACACTTCCAGATCCGGACGGCGCGCCATCGTGCCATCTTCATTGATGATTTCACAAATCACAGAAGCCGGTTCCAGTCCTGCCAAACGGGAAAGATCACAACCTGCCTCAGTATGTCCGGCACGGTGCAATACACCACCTGGTTGCGCCATCAGCGGGAAGATATGTCCTGGCTGTACAATATCTGCCGGTTTGGCATGAGCAGCCACAGCAGTTTGAATTGTGTGCGCACGTTCAGCCGGAGAAATGCCGGTAGAAATGCCTTCAGCCGCTTCAATCGACAGGGTGAAATTGGTCCCGTGCTGGGCGCCGTTGGCATCCACCATCAACGGCAGATTCAACTGCTGGCAACGCTCTTTACTTAGAGTCAGGCAGACCAGACCACGTGCATGGGTGATCATGAAGTTGATGTCTTCAGGACGTACGTGTGTGGCAGCAATCACCAAATCGCCTTCATTTTCACGGTCTTCATCATCCATCAGGATGACCATTTTTCCTGCACGGATATCTGCTACAAGCTCTTCAACAGTATTGAGCGGCATCAACCTTCACCTTCTTTTTTGATCTTGATCAGACCGAATCATGACATTATTGGGTACATAGTCTAACGCTTTTTGCGCAATTTTGCCTATGCTTATTGCTTTCCCTCTAGTAGTTCATTGTTATACACAGTCTTGATAAACATGAAAAGCCGACTTTAAATGAAAGCCTGAGCTTTATGCAGGTTTTTTGAGCAATTAAAAAGCATAAAAAATGAGAAACTTAGGTGAAATCAACATAAGCCCAGACATTAAGGCGTTTTCAGAAAGTATTTTAATTTATTGTCAGTCATTCAATGGAATTCTGGACGAACAATGCTGGAAAATTTTACCTAGTATTAAAATTTTAAAAAATATCAGGTTAAAAGCGAACCGAAGTCCGCTTTTAATCATCAGGTTGTTTAGAAGAAACCAGCAGGCTTGGTCGAATAGCTCACCAAAAGATTTTTGGTTTGCTGATAATGATCCAGCATCATTCTGTGATTCTCACGTCCAATGCCTGATTTTTTATAACCGCCGAAAGCCGCATGCGCAGGGTAAATGTGATAACAGTTGGTCCAGACCCGGCCGGCCTGAATGGCACGGCCAGCACGGTAGGAGGTATGCGCCGAACGCGACCAGACACCGGCACCAAGTCCGTAAATCGTATCATTGGCGATCTTGATCGCATCATCAAAGTCTTTAAAGGTGGTCACAGCCAGTACAGGCCCGAAGATTTCTTCCTGGAAGGTCTTCATGTCATTGGTGCCTTTAAAGATGGTCGGTTCAATATAGAAACCTTGACCTACTTCCTGACGTGCTTCACCACCGGTCAGGATTTGTGCGCCTTCTTCACGACCAGTAGCAATACAACCCAGAATCTTGTCCTGCTGTTCCTGAGAAGCTTGCGCACCAATCATGGTGTCGGTATCCAGTGGATGACCGGTTTTAATGCGTTGTACCCGTTCTACCGCACGCGCCAAAAACTCATCGGCAATGCTTTCCTGTACCAAGGCACGGGAAGGACAGGTACAGATTTCACCCTGGTTCAGGGCAAACATGGCAAAGCCTTCTAGGGCTTTATCCAGATAATCATCTTCCTGATCCATAATGTCGGCAAAGAACACATTCGGTGACTTACCGCCAAGTTCCAGAGTCACCGGAATAATATTTTCAGTCGCATATTGCATGATCAGCTGACCCACTGCGGTTGAACCGGTAAAGGCAATCTTGGCAATGCGTGGATTGGTCGCCAGTGGACGGCCAACTTCGACCCCGTAGCCATTGACGATATTCAACACGCCCGGTGGTAAAATATCCTGAATCAGTTCAGCCAGAACCAGAATACTGACCGGGGTCTGTTCTGCAGGTTTCAGCACAATACAGTTGCCTGCAGCCAGAGCAGGCGCGAGTTTCCAGGCGGCCATCAGAATCGGGAAGTTCCAGGGAATGATTTGTCCGACTACACCAAGCGGTTCATGGAAATGATAAGCAATGGTATCTTCATCAATTTCGGAAATGCCGCCTTCCTGCGCACGAATACAGCCGGCAAAATAACGGAAGTGGTCAATGGCCAGCGGAATATCGGCAGCCAGCGTTTCACGGACCGGTTTGCCATTGTCCCAGGTTTCTGCCACCGCCAACATTTCCAGATTTTGTTCCAGACGATCTGCAATTTTCAGCAGGATATTGGAGCGGGTGGTCGGTGATGACCGGTTCCATTGCTCTTTGGCTTTATGCGCTGCATCAAGCGCCAACTCAATGTCTTCTACAGAAGAACGCGGCACTTTGGTAAAGACTTTGCCATCTACCGGAGAGATATTGTCAAAGTATTCACCTTTGACTGGAGCGACCCATTCGCCGCCAATGAAATTATCGTATTGTGCTTTAAAATGAACTTTTGAACCGTCAGTATTGGGGTCTGCATAACGCATAATCTATTCCTTTATATGATTGTTAGTGGTGCAGGCTGCGCGCATGTTGCCGATCAAAAAATATAGGCGCTTCTGCATTCAGCTCTACTATAAAGAGGGAAAAAGACGGGCGGTTGTTTGTTTACAGGCTTGCTACAAAAGACAATATTTGGAGACAAGCAGTAGAACAATAAAAGTTATAAATTTTTAAATTTTTAAATTTAAAAACAAGGGTTTATAGCACTTATAAACCATCGAAAAATTGGCATATTTTCAATGTGCTTAATTACATTCCAACCTAATAAGGATTCAAAAGAAGCCAAGCAGGAGAAATGAGGGTAAGTTTCATTTCTCCTTCCACGTTTATCTAAAGCCCTTTGTCATGCAGCCATTGAAACAGTTGCTGATAAACCTTCTCACGTACAGATTGCTCTGAAAGTACCAGATCATGTAAACCGTTCTGGATACTTTGAACCGTGACATCGCCTTTAATTTTTTTGGCATATTTTTGAATGTCTTTAATGCCTAAAATCACATCACTGCTTTGTGCGGCTTTGCCCCATTTTTTAGGATATAAAGTCTGATGCGAATGCATGATCAATACCGGAACATCGAGCTGAACACCGCGATGAATTTCCTTCTGTGCCTCATGAATGGCACGAATAAAACTGATCCGAACCATCGGGTAGCGGGTCTTTTTCCAGTCCAGACTGAAGTCCCATTCGCCTTTTAAATCCTTATGCAGGCTAGTGGCATACCACTTGTTCAGCTCGCTTGGAAATTGAAGGTTGGGAAAAATTTTGGCCAGTCTGCTCAGTTGCGGAATGCCAAGCGCACGTTTAATCGGATTCATATTGAAGTCATAAAATGGACTGTTGACCCAAAGTGCTTTAATTAAAGAATGCTGCGGATGATGTGCCGCATACAAGGTCGTGGTCAGGCCGCCGGTAGAATGACCACAGAGCAGGGCAGCATCGTGACCCTCGGCTGCTATAATGTCGAGGGCTTGGGTAATTTCTGCATTATATTCAGCAAGGTCATACACGTTATAATATTTTTGATGCGGCAGAATCGAACGTCCGTATTTTCTTAAATCCAGCGCATAAAAATCAAAACCATGCTGATTAAAGCGCTCTGCCATTTCGGTCTGAAAAAAATAATCGATAAAGCCGTGAATATATAAAACTGCTTTTTTTGTAGGTTGGGCTGCTTTTTTACGGATTAGGGTTGCTACGACTTTGCCCTCATAATCATCAGGAAAGTTTAAGGTCGCTTGCTCATAACCTGTCCCCAGAATATCGGGCTGATAAAGCGGTTGCAGTTCACTCATTTTTATACTCGTTCATCTTATTAAATTTATGCTTTATCCTTGATGAGCTGAGGTTTTTTGTCAAACAGATCTTGCTACCGATTTAAATTAAAAATACGAATACGGGTTAATTTAAAAAACCGTTCAGAACCTGGCTGAAAATGAGTGTTATCAGATTATAAAATCCTGCTACAAGTATTATAAATTTGCTAAATGACCCAAGCGGCTAAAATCAGGATAAGCTATATAAAATAACGAGAGTGATGTCATTATTTTGGCAGAACTGCCGAAGATTGATTAGATGAGTTAAATAATGCCCAGAGAAAATTTGAACAGTAAACGCCCTTTATATATTCCTTATGCTGGAAATACTCTGCTAGAACTCCCACTACTCAATAAAGGCTCTGCATTTTCTGAAGAAGAGCGTAGAAGCTTTAACTTGCATGGCTTGATTCCTCATGTCACCGAGACGATTGAGGAGCAAAGTCAGCGTTCTTATCAGCAGTATTGTGCTTTTAGCAGTGATATTAACAAGCATATTTATTTGCGGAATATTCAGGATACCAATGAGACCCTGTTTTACCATCTGATTGAAAATCACCTCAGTGAGATGATGCCGATTATCTATACCCCGACTGTGGGTGAGGCATGTCAGCGCTTTTCTGATATTTATCGCCGTCATCGTGGGATCTTTATTTCCTATCCTGACCGTGATCAGATCGACCAGATTATTCACAATATCAACAAAAAGAACGTGAAAGTGATTGTGATCACAGATGGTGAGCGCATTTTGGGTCTTGGAGATCAAGGCATTGGTGGTATGGGGATTCCCATTGGAAAACTGGCACTCTACACCGCATGTGGTGGGATCAGTCCGGCCTATACCTTACCGATTACTCTTGATGTCGGTACCAATAATCAGCAGTTGTTGAATGACCCGATTTATATGGGCTGGCGTGAACCACGAATCAGCGGCGATGAATACTATGCTTTTGTCGAGACGGTGATTCGGGCGATTCAACAGCGCTGGCCAGATGCCTTAATTCAGTTTGAAGACTTTGCACAGAAAAATGCCATGCCTTTGCTGGAAAAATATCGTGATCGAATCTGTTGTTTTAATGATGATATTCAGGGCACCGCAGCAGTGTCTGTCGGCAGCCTGATTGCTGCTTCGCGTGCAGCAGGTAAACAGCTCAAAGATCAGGTGGTTACTTTCCTGGGTGCTGGTTCAGCTGGTTGCGGGATTGCAGAACAGATCATTAAGCAAATGGTTGCTGAGGGTTTAAGTGATGCTGAAGCGCGTGCACGCGTGTTTATGGTCGACCGCTTTGGTCTGATCACAGAAAATCAGCCGAATTTACTGGACTTCCAGCGCAAACTGGCACAGCCTCTTGAAAATGTAGAAAGCTGGGCAGATGCTGAGAGCATGATTTCTCTGCTAGATGTAGTTAAGCGTGCCAAACCGACGGTACTGATAGGCGTATCTGGACAGCCAGGTCTATTCACTCAGGAAGTGATTGAAGCCATGGCTGAAAACAGTGTGCAACCGATTATTTTCCCTTTATCCAATCCGACTTCCCGCGTAGAAGCTGTTCCGGCAGATATCTTGCAATGGACCAAGGGCAAAGCGTTGATTGCGATGGGTAGCCCATTTGCACCAGTGAATTATCAGGGGCAGATTCATCATATTTCACAATGCAATAACTCTTATATCTTTCCGGGCATTGGTTTGGGTGTAGTTGCTTCAGGTGCAAAACGTGTCACGGATAATATGCTGATGGCCTCGAGTAATGCCTTGGCGGACTGTTCTCCGAAACTGAAAGATCCTCAGGCAGATTTATTGCCAAATCTGGATTGTTTACAGTCGATTTCGAAGCAGATTGCCTTAAAAGTGGCGCTTGCTGCGATTGAAGATGGGGTAGCACCGAAAGTCAGTGTAGAAGAATTGCAGTTGGCTATTGAACGTAATTTCTGGACACCGCAATACCGTAACTATCAGCGAATTACCTTTTAATTATATTGGAAATGGACTCTGTATTGTGGCTAGTGGTTTGCTAGCTTGAGTTTATCTGATGCGTTGGTGAAATATAAAAAGCCCTGATCTTTTGATGAGGGCTTTTTATATTGTCGTAGGGGTGGCATGGTCACATCTTGGTTATAAAATCAGAAAGTACATTAAGAATTTTTTATTGAGTGAAATAAAAATGAAAGAATCATTTAAAGAAAATAACATCAGCATAAAAAAAGCCCCGATCTTTTGATCAGGGCTTTTTTAGAATCTGGAGCGGGAAAGGAGACTCGAACTCCCGACCCCAACCTTGGCAAGGTTATGCTCTACCAACTGAGCTATTCCCGCGGAGTCTATAAAGTTTTTTAAATGAAAAAACTAAATGAAAAAATTTTGAGCGGGAAAGGAGACTCGAACTCCCGACCCCAACCTTGGCAAGGTTATGCTCTACCAACTGAGCTATTCCCGCATGCCGTGTATAATACAGCATGCAAAAATGTGGTCAACACCTTTGTTAAAAATCTTGCATCAATTGCGTAAAATAAAAGCAAAATGCTGTAGATCAGACAATAAATAACCAATATTCATATAGAAATCAATGAAATTTCGCCACAATCAATGGATTGCACCTGAACAGATTACCGAATACTCGGCAGAACAAGGTATACTGAGACTATATTTTTGCAGATCGGAGTCAGGCCATGAGTTTAGAACAACAACTGAAAGATCGTTTGGCGCAATTATCCCCAACCCATTTGGAAGTGGTAAATGAGTCTTCGGGTCATGGCGGTTATTTCCCGGGAAAAGAATCGCATTTTAAAACCGTGATTGTGAGTCAGGCTTTTGCCGATTTACGTCCAGTCCAGCGTCATCAGAAAGTTTATGCTGCTGCGGGTGATCTGCTGTCAAAAGACAAGATTCATGCACTGGCCATTCATGCATTTTTGCCTGAAGAATGGGCAGGTCAGGACACGACTAGTCCTGCTTGTGCACACGCCCCTAAAAACTAAGAGGACATGATGGAAACCCAACTTTTAGTCAAGATTATTCATATGTCGGCAGCAGGACTGGCCATTGTCGCTATTCTTGCCCGCGCATTAACCTTGTTTGTCGGTACACAAGGAAATTTACCTAATCCGGTGGCACGTACAGCGCTAGTCGCTTTACAGCATTTAGCTATCACGGTGATTGCACTGACCGGCATTGTGTCGCTCGTCCTGAAAGACTTTGATGTACAGCCTTGGTTCTATGCAAAATTCATTTTATTTTTGGTGCTGGTGTCCTCGCTAGGCAAAGCCTATAAAAAAGATGATTCGATCTTGCTGTCGCAGCGTCGGGCTGGCTTGGTTATTGCTGTAGTTTCATTGGTGTCTATTCTGGCCTTGGTGATGATCAAGCCGAATTTTGGCTAAAAGCAGGCTGGCTGTGATGATCAGCACAGCCAGCCCATGCAGATAATTAAAAATACAAATGTTGTAAAAGTAATTAAAAATGTGAGGAGGGGACATGCGTACACGTGTGGTATTTAATCAAAAAGGTGGGGTCGGCAAGTCGAGTATTACTGTCAATCTGGCCGCGATCAGTGCACATCAGGGCTTAAAGACTTTATTAATTGACCTGGATCCGCAGGCCAATTCCAGTCAGTATGTGCTGGGTGATGATGCGACTTATTCGAGCGACAAGCCGGCACTTGAACCAAATATCGAAAACTATTTTGAAAATGTACTTGGCAATCAGCAAAGCAAGGGGCTGCTTGGTAATGCGATTGGCTCGATTTTAAAAAGTCGTAGTAAAGGCCTGGAAAGCTATGTGCATCAATCTTCTTTTAAACATCTCGATGTCATTCCGGCTAGCCCGACACTGGGTGCATTGGCCTATGCACTGGAGTCCAAGCACAAGATCTATAAGTTACGAGATGCCTTACAACAACTGTCAGGATATTATGATCGGGTGTTTATTGATACACCGCCTGCATTCAATTTCTTTACCCTCTCTGCTCTCATTGCGGCGAACCGTGTGCTGATTCCCTTCGACTGTGACGTGTTTTCTAAACGCGCCCTGCACACCCTGATTGAAAATGTGATTGAAACTCAGGATGACCATAATGAAGGGCTGGAAATTGAAGGTATTGTCGTCAACCAGTTTCAGGCACAGGCTAAGTTACCGCGTGAAGTGGTACAACAGCTCAAAGATGAAGGGTTGCCGGTCCTCGACAGTATGTTGCCACCGTCGATCTTGATGAAAGAATCTCATCAGAAAAATCAGCCTTTGATTCATTTGGCTACTGATCATAAATTGACTCAGGCCTATCAATCGTTGTTCAATGAGATAGAGCAGAATTAAGATCGAGTTAGCTATGAAACTTGTGAAAATAAGCCTGAGTATTGCTGCACTTGCATTACTGAGTGCCTGTGCAACGCCGGTAAAACCGACTTATGTGTCGCCAACCCTGTATCAGACTTTGGGTTGTTCGCAACTACAGGGTGAATATAACCGTATTCAGCAGTATATCGACAATGGCGTTGAGCCACCGAAACGTACAGGCGTCGGTGTGGGCGTTGGTCTTGGCGGTGGCTGGGGCAGTCGCGGTGGCTGGGGTATTGGCCCGAGTGTTTCAGTCAATATGGGACAATCATCCGATACCAAAAGAACCGAACTGGCACGGCTTTTAGGCGAGCAGGAAGCGATTGTACAGGCCGCGCGTTATAAGAACTGTCCGATCATCGTTCGGCAGGCGACGCCTAAATAAATCATTCAACATTAAACGGATAAATGCTGACTTTAGGTCGGCATTTTTTATTGTTTTCATCAAGAATAGGGCGGTTTACATTAAGATAAAACTCACGGGAAATTGACCAGAGTGTATATAAATCTGAAATTTATAAGCTTGTTATCCCACTCCCATATTGATTAAGCTACAACCTTGGCCCGGAAAAGTTCATTGCGATGATTGAAAATTGGTTATTTGTTTTAGGACTCATTGCTGTGTTGATGGTTCCAGGGCCCGCCAATGCCCTGGTGGCCAGCTCTGCTCATCAGCAGGGGCAGGCTAAAACCAGTCTCTATCTTCCTGCCATTTTGCTCGGCTATTTTTATGCCATTAATGTTTGGGCCTTGTTGATTCATCTGGCGTCACCGATCTGGCCAAACTTTAAAGGCTTCGTCTATGTACTGAGTACCATCTGTGTGGGCTGGATGACCTTGCATTTATATAAGGCTCAGCAGTTAGAACGTTACAGCAAAAACCATCCGCAGATACGTCCCTGGCAAATGTTTACAACTACCCTAAAAAATCCTAAAGCAGCATTGTTGGCCTCCGGGATTTTACCGATGGAAACCTGGCAAAGCCCGACCAACTTCGTTCTGGTTTTTGCTGCCTTTAGCTTGAGTACCGTTCCAGTCGGGATTTTCTGGATGGTCTTTGGTCAGGCCATATTGACCAGTCCATCTGAAAAAATAAAAGCCGGCCTCATTTATAAAGGCGCGGCTTTATTTGTCCTGCTTTGTCTGATCCCACTCCTGATCAGGCTATGGGATTAAACGCACAGGCTGTAAAAAATCTTAATCTAAACAGTTCTTAAGCTGTTTTACTTTTTTTGAGCTTTTGTTGAATAAAGCCAATCACACCTGGCAATACACTTAAAATAATGATGCCAAAAATCAGATAGGTAAAGTTGTCTTTGACGATCGGCATATTGCCAAACATATAGCCCAAAATGACAAATGAGCCAATCCAGGCGAACGCACCCACCACATTATAGGTCAGGAAATATTTGTAATTCATGCTGCCAGCACCGGCGACGAATGGTGCAAAGGTACGGGCAAAAGGAACAAAACGCGCAAAAATAATGGTCTTACCACCATGTCTGGCAAAGAATTGCTGAGTCGCCAATAAGTGTTTTTTATTGATAAAGCGCGATTCGATCTCGAAAACCCGAGGACCAATATATTTCCCAATATGATAATTCAAGGTGTCGCCCAATACTGCCGCCACAAACAAGAGTGGAATCAGCACCCATGGATCCATCGCACCAGTAGAGGCTGCCAGTGCACCTGCTGCAAATAGCAAGCTGTCGCCGGGCAGGAACGGCATCACCACCAGACCTGTTTCTACAAAGATAATCAGGAAAAGAATGGCATAAATCCAGATCCCGTAATTGGTGATAAATTCAAGCAAGTGATCATCAACATGCAAGATAAAATCAATCAGTTCCATGAGCCCAGTACAAGCAAAAGTGTGGTCAAATCCTAACAGCCCGGGGCATGAAAGTCAGTACCAGAAAGTAAAATAATTAGCGCTTCATCCATCTTCAATTGAGCCAAAATTTCTCTTACATATTATCTTCAGATTTTTATAAAAACAGGCTTAGTTGGATTAAATCTTGGGCTTAAAAATATAAAAATGACAGATCAAACAAGGCATCCGAAGGGATGCTTTGCTGTGCTAGAAATATAATGCAATCAACTAAATGCATACCTAATGCGAATTGTGTGCTTAATGCGCTGAAAAATGTTAGAATACGGCGCTTATCTTTCGTTTGCCTTTCATAGTTGTTCGTCATGACTACCAATACTCAAATTACTGAAGATCGTATCCTGATTCTGGATTTCGGTTCTCAATATAGTCAGCTCATCGCACGTCGTGTTCGTGAAGCTGGTGTATATTCTGAAATGTATGCCTATGATATGTCTGAAGAAGACATTCGTGCATTTAATCCAAATGGTATCATCTTGTCTGGTGGACCTGAGAGCGTTCACCTTGAAGGCAGCCCGCGTGCGCCACAAGTGGTATTCGAGCTGGGTGTGCCGGTATTGGGTATTTGTTATGGTCTGCAAACCATGTGCGAACAACTTGGCGGTAAAGTTGAGCCAGGTACTGTGCATGAGTTTGGCTATGCAGAAGTAGATATTGTTGTACGTGACAAGCTGATCGGTAATTTACAGGACCGTGAAAACCAGCTGCATGTCTGGATGAGTCATGGTGACAAGGTTGCCCGTATTCCAGAAGGCTTCCAGATCACTGCACAAACTCCTAGCTGTCCAATTGCGATGGTTTCTGACGAAACTCGCCGTTTCTATGGTATTCAGTTCCATCCTGAAGTTACACATACTTCTAAAGGTGCAGAATTACTGTCGAACTTCGTTCATCAAATTTGTGGCTGTCGCGGTCTTTGGACGCCAGAACACATTATTGATCTACGTGTAGAACAGCTTCGCCAACAGATTGGTGATGAAAAAGTATTACTAGGACTTTCTGGTGGTGTGGATTCATCTGTAGTAGCAGCGCTGTTGCATAAAGCGATCGGTGATCAGCTGACCTGTGTATTTGTAGACAATGGTCTGCTTCGTTTGAACGAAGGCGATCAAGTGATGCAAATGTTTGCTGACAACATGGGTATCCGCGTCATTCGTGCTGATGCTGAAGAGCGTTTCTTGACTGCGCTTGCAGGTGAAGTTGATCCTGAAGCAAAACGTAAAATTATTGGCCGTGAATTTATTGCTGTCTTCGCTGAAGAAGCACGTAAATTAGATGGCGTAAAATTTCTTGCACAAGGTACGATTTATCCGGACGTGATTGAATCTGCTGCAAGCAAGCAGGGTAAGGCGCATGTGATTAAATCACACCATAATGTGGGCGGCTTACCAGCAGACCTAGCATTTGAACTGGTTGAACCATTACGTGACTTGTTTAAAGATGAAGTACGTAAATTGGGTACGACTTTAGGCTTGCCACACAGCATGATCTATCGTCATCCATTCCCAGGCCCAGGTCTAGGTGTGCGTATCTTGGGTGAAGTGAAAAAAGAATATGCAGACATTTTACGTCTTGCAGATGACATCTTCATGCAAGAACTGCGTGACAGCGGCTGGTATGACAAGACTGCTCAAGCATTTGCGGTATTCCAGCCAGTGAAATCGGTGGGTGTAGTCGGTGATGGCCGTCGTTATGCATGGGTAATTGCATTGCGTGCGGTAGAAACGGTGGACTTTATGACAGCTCGTTTCGCACACCTGCCATATGAACTAGTAGACAAAATCTCTACGCGTATCATGAATGAAATTGCTGACGTTTCTCGTGTGACTTATGACGTATCGTCTAAGCCACCTGCAACGATTGAATGGGAGTAATTTAGGGGTTTCGGACAGCACTGCTGTCCGCCTAAATTACGCCAAGCGCTAGGCGCGCGGCAGTAAGGACTTTCAAGCAGCATCGCTGCTTGAAAGTTTTATGCTAAACGCTATGCATGGCAGTTTAGAAATATAAACTTTCCAAATTAAAAAGAGCGCTTCGGCGCTCTTTTTATGCTTTTCGGAAAAGATGCTTAAGCCGGTTTAACCTGCCAGTTTTGCATCTCTCCAGCTAAACTTTGCTCCAGATCTGGATCATAAGCTTCAACCCGATTCCGTCCATTGGCTTTAGCCTGATATAAGGCAATATCGGCTTGCTTAATTAGGGTCATCAAATCCGTTTCACAGCTTTCCAGAATGGCAGCACCAATCGAAATACTAAAACTGAAACGATGTTGGCTGTCCAGATCGATCACAATATTTTCAATTTTATGCCTTAAACGCTCGGCAACTTTTAGCGCTTCATCCAGAGAGGTTTCAGGTAAAAATGCAATAAATTCCTCGCCTCCATAGCGTGCCAAAATATCATGCTGCCGCATTTCGCTGTGTGTATTTAGGGCAATCGTCTGTAAGACCTGATCTCCGATATCATGACCATAACGATCATTAATCTGCTTAAAATGATCGACATCAAAGACCAGTAAACTCATAGGCACCGGTTGATCAAAATTCTGTTGTACCAGTTGTTGCGCGAGATATTCAAAACAGCGACGGTTATTCAGGCCAGTGAGTGAGTCGGTATGAGCCATATTTTCAAAGGCCTGCCGATTATATTCATTCAGGGTATGCTGCAAAAATACCATGCGTGATTTTAAGGTCGAGCTCCAGCTAATATATAGACTGAAGGTCAATACTGGCAGATAAATCAGGGAAAATAAAAACATCTGGTACAGGTCAGACCGAGTATTGAAATATACACCGATGTAAATCATCAGGGTAATCAGACTTGAAGTAATCAAAGACGGCCAGAACCGGATCTGCACACATAAATTGGCCAGTACAATAAAGACTAAGGAGGCATATTGATAAATGAGGGTATAAGCACTTTCAGACTGATTCAGATTAAAAAACCAGATGGCACTTGCACCAATAATCGAGGTAGGCAAGAGCAGATCAAAGACAGGCAGATTGCGGTAAGAGTGATACATCCAGATCGTGATCAGTACGATCAGGATGGTATAGCTGATTTTGGTCAAAATGAGTAACTTGAGAATATCATTCAGCACCAGAATATCGGCGAGGCTATAAGAGGCATATGCCAGCTGTGCGAATAAATTGACCTGTAATAAGTATTTTAAAGTGAGTTTTTTCTGATGAGTATAGTAGGCCGGTTTTAGAGGTGCAGGAATACGAACAAGCGGATCTTGAAGAGCCTCCTGAATCAGGGTACGTGATTCTTTTTCGTTATCATGCGGCATGCAGCCTTCCCAAATTAAAATATATAAAAATGAATAAGATGAAATTTATATATAGTTGTATAAAAAATATTCTATTCTTTTGTTGGATATTTTAAAAGTGGAAGAATCAAATTTATTTTATAAAATGAAATCCCCGATTAACGCATTCTAAGAATGATCCTAGCTTATAGAACAGACTAATGATTCAGCTTTAATTCGCCGTTGACTGGGCTGGTTGAGTGTCTGGCTTAAATACATTCCAGGGATTTTCTGTTGCTGGCTTGGGCTTATTCAGCATATCCGGATGATAGACTTCAATCCGGTTTCGGCCAGACTTCTTGGCTTGATATAAGGCGATATCGGCTTGTTTGATCAGATCTTCCAGAGTCTGGGTATGAGATTCTAGTTCTGCAACACCGATCGAAATGGTGAACCGGATGGCATGATTGGATTCAACATAAATATACTGCTTTTGAATTGCACAACGAATTCGTTCTGCAATCACCAGGCTGTCTTGTAGCTGAGTATCTTCCAGGAGAGCGATAAACTCTTCCCCGCCAAAACGTGCCAGTACATCGCTATGCCGCATTTCTTTACGGGTCACTTCAGCAATCAGTTGTAGCACCCGATCACCGACATCATGCCCATAGCTATCATTAATATTTTTAAAATGATCCACATCAAACATCAACAGGCAGCTACTGGCATGTTTGGGCCATTGATGAATAGAGCGTTCAGCCATATCGACAAAATGGCGACGGTTGTAGAGCTGGGTCAAATCATCGGTATGTGCCAGATTCTTTAAGGTTTGATAGTTCCATTCATCAAGCAGGGAGCGCAGAAAAGAACGCCGCACATTCAGAATATTATTCCAGTTAATATAAATGCTAAAAAACCACAGTGGACTAAAGACCACGCTAAAAATAAGGGCTTGAGAGGCACTCATGAACTGGGATACACCAAGCATGATAAACAGGGCAATCAAGATGGAGCAATAGACCGCGACTTTAAACTGGGTCTGTACACAGAGATTGGCGATAAGAATAAAGATCGCAGAGGCATAAATATAGGTGGCAACATGGGGACTGGTTGAAAGCGCGAGTAAGCTAATCCAGGCCGCTGCAGCTACAGTGGTGCCTATCGGCAAGATTCTGTCCAAAATCTGAATATTTTTATATTTTTTAAACAGGTAATAACAGCAAAACATCGCCCCCAGAACCAGAACGACGCGCATCAGACCAGAAATAAAAAACATGTCTGGAATAATCAGGATATCGGCAAAGAAATACAGTAAAAAGGCAATTTGCGCCAGATAGTTAATTTGACGCAAGTTATGATGACTATGCGTATAGACATAATCATGAAAATACTGCTGAAACAGGGCAGGGATACGGGCATGAGGATCTGTCAGCGCCTGTTCAATCAGCTGACGGTTTTGCAGATCACATTCAGATAATTTCAGTGATTTATCGGTCGTCGAATTTTGAAAAGATACATTCGCCGTTGAATATATATTCTCATTCTGAGCAGACATGTCCTGGTCCAGTATTATTTTTATAGGTGCCTATTATGCCGTGTTTGAGTAAAAAATAACCTCCCAAAAATTGGGTATCCGGGAAGTTTTTAAAGCTAAAACGTAACAAAATTTGTGTTTTATAAAATTGAAAGTGATTGAAATACATGAATAATCATCTTATTCATTGGGGTCTTTAGTTGTTGTGGATTCGTTTCACGTGAAACATAAATGACATTCCTGATCTTCAGTTTATTTAAACTCCTAACGTCATGTACCTAAATCATGATTGACTTGTTAAAACTCAAGTTTGGGGCTTTGAATATAAATCTCATCAGCTTTTCAGAATTTAAATTGATGGGACTAGTGAGGCGTTTTATACGTATCTAAATATTTCCAGGGATAGATTTTGCCCATAGACCCTGTACATTGTCCTGAACAGAGAGGCATCTTGAATCGGTCAAATACATGTCTCACCCACTCAAAAAGTAGAATGAAAATGCCGAGGTAAGCTCAGCCATGTCGAATAATAGTGATATTGAACTGTCGAATTCTGATGATTGCGAAAAGTATGTGAATCAGTTTATTCAGGAGTTTCCTTTACGTCGCGCGGAAATCGGACAGGGCACCGTGATTAAACGTGCCTTGCCAAGCAGACATAAGCGCATGATAGGTGCCTGGTGTTTTCTGGATCATGCGGGTCCGGCCAGTTTCCCGCAAGGAGATGGTCTGGATATCGGCCCTCATCCACACATTGGTCTGCAGACCTTTACTTGGATGATCGAAGGCAGCATGATGCACAATGACAGTCTGGGAAATCAGCAATTGATTCGTCCCAAGCAGGTCAATCTGATGACCTCGGGTTATGGCATTTCACATACCGAAGTCTCTCCTGAAAGTGAAACGCATATGCATGCAGCACAGTTGTGGATTGCCTTGCCGGACGACAAGATCAATATGGCACCAGGTTTTGAACATTATCCTGAATTGCCGGTCGTCAATGAGCAAGGCATTGAATTTACCGTGCTGGTCGGAGAATATTTAAAAACGAGATCACCGGTTAAAGTACATAGCGAACTACTCGGAGTAGACCTGTATGCAGCTCAAAGTACTAGTGCGCGCTTGCCTCTGAATCCGAAATTTGAATATGGCTTTATGGTGCTTGAGGGGACGGCCAGTATAAATGGGCATGAACTAAATGAAGATAATATGCTGATCCTGGAGCCCGGCTTACAGCAGGTCAATGCTGAAGTTCATGCCGGGAGCCGGGTGCTATTGATTGGTGGGGAGCCATTTGAAAGCCCGATTTTACTGTGGTGGAATTTGGTCGGGCGCACGACAGAGGAACTTAAAATTGCGCGGGAACAATGGATTGAGGGTCATGAACGTTTTGGTTCCATTCCTGCCTATGATGGACCACGTTTAGAAGCGCCCGCATTTCCAGACCAGATGCGGGCTTCCCGATAAATGCTAAAAATGATGGGAATATGGAACGCTGTCTGAGTTGAACTCAAATAATGAATCTGCAACATAGGATACATATCATTACAGTCATCAAAAAATGAGCTAGAGTCTGCTGCTTTTTGCTATGCTCAGTGGGCAAAAACAATAAAATCATGAGTCTAATATGCGTGTTTTACATCATCTCGAACAATCACGATCATTTCGTATCCTGTGGGCCATGGAAGAATTAGGACTGGATTGCGAGGTTAAATACTATAAACGTCAGCCCAACCTTTCTGCGCCACCGGCCTTAAAACAGATCCATCCGTTGGGCAAAGCCCCGATTCTGGTCGATCAGGGTCAGGTACTGGCAGAATCTGCGGCGATCCTGGAATATTTGCAGGAAACTTATGATGAAAAGCAGCAGTTTCGCCCAGAAGATATTGCCGACAAGGCCCAGTACCGTTACTGGATGCATTATGCGGAAGGCTCGTTAATGCCGCTGCTGGTGATGCAACTGGTAATGACCACAGTGCCTAAACATACCCCGTTGCTGATTCGACCAGTCGCCAAAAAAATCTGTGATGGAGTGAAGAAGCAGTTTGTACAGAGCCGTTTAAAAGATCATATCCAGTTTCTGGAAAGCTATTTGAGCGAGCATGATTATTTTGCCGGCCATTTCAGTTTTGCCGATATTCAGATGAGTTTTCCTTTGGAGGCTATGCAGAGCCGGACGGGTCAAAGCTATCCAGCGATTCAGGCCTATCTGAAACGGGTGTCGCAACGTGCTGCCTATGCGCGTGCACTATCCAAAGAAAAACAGATCAGCTCTTAAACGCTTAAAAGAAAAGGTGCCGATGGCACCTTTTTTGATGGTTATATTACTCTGGAAAGCTGAGACGTTCTTTAGGGAAAACTACCTTAAAAGTAGAACCCTGGTTTTCCTTGGACTCAATTTCCAGATGTGCCTGATGCTGCATCAGCACATGTTTAACAATTGCCAATCCCAAACCGGTACCACCAGTCCGGCGGCTGCGGTCTGAATCGATGCGGTAAAAACGCTCAGTCAGTCGTGGCAGATGTTTGGGGTCAATACCGATGCCGTTATCTTGCACCACAAAATAGGCCGATTCGCTATCATCATGCCAGCCGATGGTGATGGTGCCGCCTTTAGGCGTGTACTTGATGGCATTGGTGATCAGGTTGCTAAAAGCGCTGGCCAATTCCATATCTGAACCGATCAGATCGCAATGACTGTCAATGTCCAGATTCAGGGTATGACCATAATCAATATTATAGGCCTGGGCATCATCGAATAGCTGGTTCATCAGACTCGGCATTTCAATGATCTGGTTTTTGGCAATATTTTTATCATTTTCCAGACGTGACAGCAGCAACAGATCGTTGACCAGTGCATTCATGCGTCGGGTTTGCGACTGCATCTGATCAAAAGCGCGTTTCCAGCGTGGATTGATATCTTCCTGATCGGTAAAGGTTTCAATATAGCCACTGAGCACGGTCAAAGGAGTGCGCAGTTCATGTGAAATATTGTCGACAAAATCCTTTCGCATCTGTTCCAGATTGTGCATCCGGGTCACATCATAAGCGACCAGTACCCGACTTTCTCCGCCAAAACGGGTCATTTTGACCTGCACATAATGGTCTTCAAACAGCGAAGAACGCATTTTTAGGCCGTCGGGAGATTCATCAATATGGTGATAGTATTCGATAAAGCTCGGTTGGCGTAGCAAGGTCAGGATATTACGGCGACGGTCATCACTGGAGATTCCGAGCAGACGTTCGGCTGCCGGATTCCACCATTCAATCTGTTGGTTTTCATCAAGTAGTACCACAGCTTCTTGTAAGGCCACCAGTGAAGACTGTGCACGATCAATCAGTTCGACCATTTCCGCCTGAACAATCCGTTCCTGACGTTGGGCGCGGTAAACATTGAAAAGTAGCGCACCCCAAATCCCGCCAATATTTGGTGGAACATCATAAGGGCGATTGGAAATCCATTCATTGACCAGATATAAGGAACGCATTTGGGTCGCAAAGAACGCCACGAAAGCAATTACGATACAAACCCAGAAATACCCAATCCCAAAACCGATAAAGCTGGCGATAATCAGGAAAAAAGCCAGTAAGCGTAAATCCTGTTTCGCAAAATCCCATAAGCTACTGTAACGGATTCTTTTATGTTCGCGTGCCAGTTCGGGGACAGGGTAGGGTTCATACATAAAACAAGATTTACCTTAAAAGATATTAACCTAAAGCGACATCTGAACGGGTCGAAAAGCGATACCCCGTTCCGCGAACGGTTTGTACAAAACGGTCTACACCATAAGGTTCCAGCACTTTACGCAAACGGCGGATATGTACATCGATGGTCCGGTCTTCAATATAGACGTTACCGCCCCACACCTGATCCAGCAATTGCGCACGGGTATAGGCACGTTCCGGATGGGTCATGAAGAATGCCAGCAAACGATATTCAGTCGGCCCCATTTCCAGAATGTTGTTACCAAAATTCACCCGCTGGCTGACCGGATCCAGAATCAGGCCATTGGCATCAATAGTTTTTTCACCGCTCAGGGCATTGGCGCGGCGCAGTACCGCCTTAATTCGGGAGACCAGTTCCCGGGTCGAGAATGGCTTGGTCATGTAGTCATCGGCACCGGCATCCAGACCTTGTACCTTGTGGTCTTCTTCACCGCGCGCTGTCAGCATGATCACCGGAATTTCTGACAGGCTTTCATCACGTTTCAGACGACGACATAAGTCCACACCGCTCACACCACCCGGCATCATCCAGTCCAGCAAAATTAATGCCGGACGCTGGTCCACAATCATCTGATGCGCCTGCTTGGCATCTTCTGCCTGTAAGCACTGAAAACCGGCCATATCCAGAGAGGTATGGATCATTTCCCGAATCGGGAGCTCGTCATCGACGATTAATATGTAGTCATCTTTCACAACGCAATACCCTATTTCATGTAAACGGTGAACCGTTTTATATTTATGACAGGCTTATTACAAAGACTAATTATGACAGTATCATTGCAGAAAGGGAAAAACTGCTGATATTCGCAAAAATTTGTGATAAATATAGCGCAGAAACTTGTTAAAAAATCATAAATTAATTTTACTCATTTCCGTAGTACAGCATAAATCTTCAACTCACTGGTAAATGCAGGAAAGCCGATTAAGCACAGGATTTAACAGCTATTTTTTCTCGGAAAATGACTCGAGCAGCGCCAAAAAAACCACACTGCACGACGATAAAACTTCCTCAAGCGAATGCTTAAAACCACTCATCACCCAACGAATGGCAATTTGGGTGACATAGCCATTTAAACCGGTCGACACCAATGAAATTTCCTGCTCGCTGCGATTTAACTGCGGCATCATCAACATGACAAAGGCATGAATCATGCGGTCGAAACGTGACATGGTTTCATGAATAGTGGCCTGATTATGCAGCTCCTGTACCAGCATGGCATCGATATAAATGATCCGTGCCATGCGCGGATTGTCACGCAGGGTAGTGAGCAGCGCACTCAAACCGGCTTCGATCATTTTTTTCGGATCACTCGATGCCTGCATCATGGCCTGCATCACATTCTGTTGCAGTTCATCAATCAGTTTTAGGAAAATGGTCTGAAACAGATGTTCGCTTTTCTTGAAGGATTCATAAAAATAACGTTCAGTCAGTTTGGCTTCATTGCAGATATCTTTGACAGTAACTGAAAAAAAACCATAACTACCATAGGCTTCAATCCCGGCTTCGATGAGCTTTTCACGACGTGCCTGCTGCCGTTCAGCCATCGACAGGCCTTTAAACTGACGTTCCTTGGTTTTGGCGGGTCGTGATTTTGCTGCTGAGTCGATTGAATCGGTCATAAGGCCTGTGTGCTCATCTGCATGAAGATTTTGAATATCTTAACAATAAATCACGCTTAGACCTATATAGAAATGCTCCCCTGAAATTTGGCCTCTAAGGACATGGGATAATTATTGACAATCTATATTGTCAAAACTATATTGAGGATCTGTGCTAGCTCCTGAAACAACAGAACAAGATCCTGCTGTCATGGAATGGCAGTGGTTTACATAAGGAAATTGAATGAAAAATTTTAACAATAAAGTTGCTGCGATTACCGGTGCCGGTTCAGGTATTGGTCAGCAACTGGCAGTATTACTGGCCCAGCAGGGTTGTCATTTGGCACTGAGTGATATTAATGAACAGGGTCTGGCACAAACTGTAGAATTACTCCAAGGGACTGATGTTCGTGTCACCATGCAAAAAGTGAATGTGGCTGAACTGGAACAGGTGCGTAACTGGGCGGCACAGGTCGAACAGGATCATGGCAGTATCAATATGATCTTTAACAATGCCGGCGTTGCACTGGGTTCAACCGTTGAAGGGGCATCTTATGAAGAGCTGGAATGGATCGTCGGAATCAATTTCTGGGGCGTGGTTTACGGTACCAAAGAATTCCTGCCATTGATCAAGAAAACTGGCGATGGTCATGTCATCAATATTTCCAGCCTGTTTGGTTTAACAGCTCAGCCGACCCAGTCTGCTTATAATGCGACCAAGTTTGCCGTGCGTGGTTTTACTGAATCCCTGCGTCAGGAACTGGATCTGGAAAATTGTGGCGTGAGTGCACTGTGTGTGCATCCGGGGGGTATCCGTACCAACATTGCCAATGCAGCAAAAATGAATAACAGCCTGCTGACTTTAGGTATGAATCCGGAAAAATCGGCCCGTAATTTTAATAAATTATTGCGTTGTCCACCTGCAGAAGCTGCCCGTCAAATTCTGGAGGCGGTACAAAAAGACAAGCGCCGTCTGCTCATCGGCAATGATGCCAAAGCGATAGACCTGATTCAGCGAATCTTGCCGACCGGTTATCAGCATGTCACTGCACTGGCGACCCAATTTGGTAAAAGAAAGAAAAAGTCTGCTTAAGAAATTGTAAAACAGACCCGCGAAAGCGGGTTTTTTTATCGCTGTGATAGGGGCTAATTTTTTGCAAATGAGAGTATTAACTCCTGTAATGCTTTAGGCACGTAAAAAAACTTGCATCTAAATCAACGCTTCAACCGTTTTTTTCTTCCAGACCAACTGGTAATACAGTCCCTGCAAAATACACAGGCTGACAAAGGCCAACGCGTAGGCATACCAGATACCTTCCAGACCCCACCACCGGCTAAACAGATAAGCGGCGGGAACTTCAATACAGAGAATGGCAAAAATATTAATCAGCATTGGCATGGTCACCGTTCCACTTGAACGCATGATCGAAGCAAAAATGGCACTGGCACCAAAGAACAGAATCGACCACACCACAATAAACAGCAGTTGTTGTCCCAGTACTACAACCTTAGGATCGGTAATAAACAGCGCCATCAGATATTTGGAGAACAGGTAGGCCAGAATCACCAGACCGCCGGTAAACAGGATATTCATACTCAGCGCAGTCCGGGTCACTTTATTGAGCAGATCCGCTTTACCTGCGCCAATCGCTTGCGCACCAAATACAGATGCGGCAATTGCAATCGACAAAGCCGGAAATTGAATATAATTTAAGACCTGATTGACTGCACCATAGGCCGCTGTTGCTTCTGCGCCATAGCGGTTGACCAATCCGACAATTACCAGTCCGGCGACTGAAGTCGTGACCATTTGCACACCAGTAGGAACCCCCAGTTTCAAGATCATTCTGCTCAACTGTGGTTGATGACGAATATTTTTTAATAAGGCCCAGTCCAGCTTGAGCGGATGTTGCCTATAGTTCAAATACAGGATTAAAAACAACAGAACCGCCAGATTTCCCAGAATGGTGGCAATCGCCGGTGAGATAATGCCCATTTTAGGAAAGCCAAAATAACCGGCAATCAGGACCGGTGTCACCACCAAACCGACCCCAATGGTAAGTGCGGAAGCAAACAGGGGGGTGGTACTATCCCCAACACCGCGCAAGATGGAAGTATAAATAATATAGATAAAGATTAAGGGGCTACCCGCCAGCATCCATTGCACATAGGGCAAGGATAAATGCATCACATCCGGATCTGTGCCAAGCGCCAAGAGAATATTCTCAGCAAAAATTACCCCAAAAAGTGCAATCAAGCTGCCGCCAATCAAGGTCATAAATAAAGTTGAACCGACCACACAGCGCACTTTTTCTATATTTTTCCCGCCCCAAGCCTGGCCAATCAATACGGTAGAGCCGGCCGATAAACCAATCACAAAGGCCATCAGACAAAACAGGATCGGGAAAAAAACGGCAACAGCAGCAATCGCATTCACTCCGAGCATTTGTCCCACAAAAACCGTATTGATCGTGCCGGAGAGACTTTGCAGGATATTGGTCGCAATTAATGGCAACAGAAATACCAGAAAGGCTTTCCATAAATTCTGTTGATGAATCAGTGAGTGCTGTGCCATGCGACATCCTGTGATTGAATTATCATCTATTTATTGATGCAGCTATTATTCGGCAGAATATAAAAAAAAGCCTTAGCTTTTAAGTAACTAAGGCATTTATTTTATGAGATTTTTAGTTAAAAAATGAGTTAAATCTTTGAAAGAATTTGACCTGCCTGGATCAAGGTTTGTTCTTTTTTTGCAAAGCAGAACCTGAGCAGACGTAAATCTGCAGGGGGGTGTTGGTAGAACGCGGAGACTGGAATCGCCACAATCCCATGTTGTTCTGCCAGAAAATGGCACATGGACAGATCATCGAGCTCAGGCCGAATCTCCGAATAATCTAAGTTCTGAAAATAAGTCCCTTGAGAAGGTGTCCACTTAAAGCGTGATGTTTTAATGGATGAGTTAAATAAATCCCGTTTGTTTTGATAAAACTGGGACAGTTCGCGTATATGCTCAGGATGCAGTTGCATATATTCCGCCAAAGCGACCTGAACGGGTGTTACACCGCAGAAGCTGGCAAACTGATAAATCTGTCTGAACATTCTCATCAGTGCCGGTGCAGCAATACAAAATCCGGTTTTCCAGCCCGTGACATGGAAGGTTTTACCAAAAGAACCAATCACGAAGCTACGCTCGCGAAGTTCTGGAAATGACCAGGCCGAATAGTGCTGAATGCCATCAAAAACCAGATGTTCATAGACTTCATCCGACAGCACCACAATATTGTGCTCGCGAATCAGCTCGATCAGTTGTTGCCAGTCTGCTTTGGACCAGACACTACCACTCGGGTTATGCGGAGTATTCACGACAATCATGCGGGTACGGTCATTAATGGCATCTTTGACCTGATTCCAGTCCACAGAAAAATCAGGATGCTGCAAAGCAATATGCACTGGCTTTGCCCCGACCAGTTGTACCGCAGGTCCATAACTGTCGTAGCTGGGATCGAAAATAATGACTTCTTCCCCGGCACGTACCGTGGCTTGAATGGCACAAAAAATCGCAATTGTCGCCCCAGGGGTAATCGTGATTTCCTCGACAGGGTCAATAATCAGTTGATCACGTTGCTGATAGAGATCTGCCACCAGACTTCGCAAGACTGGCAGACCATCTCCTGGTGCGTACTGGTTAAATCCATTCTGGCTGGCCCGGTTTAAAGCTTCAATCAAGGCAGGAGGCGCTGCAAAGTCCGGAAATCCTTGAGAAAGATTCAAGGCCCCGAGTTTTTGTGCCAAGGCCGACATGGTACTAAAAATGGTCACGCCCAAATCAGGTAATTTAGAAGGGAGTTCCAGCATGTCCTTGGCCTTGAAGAATGAGATATGAATGAGTGTAGCAGCAAGTTCCGTATAGGATAATCAGAAAAATAGGGAATATTGGGCAATATTTTTAATTAAGATGTACCACATGCAATTTAAGATTTTTAATTGAAGGGTCATAAATTAAAGGCCTAATTATGTGAAATGCATCGTGAACTGGACGAAATGGATAACTTTTCCTAAAATCTGCCGCACAATAATAAAGCTTAAAATTATAACTATAAAATGCCAAAACCTATCCATATGCTGGTGGAGCAGCTCGGGCTTAAGCGACAGCATCGTGCGCTACATTTACAGTTTTCACATCCTCCTTTAAATCATCAGGTTTTGATTCAGCGTATTGAGGGTCAGCATCAGATCAATCAAGGCCTGCAGGCTGAACTGATCTGTCTTTCCACTCATGCTCATATTGCCTTGAAACAGTTTATCGGCTGTCGGGTGGCCATTGATCAGGTCACAGACCGGGGTGAACTTTTCCGGACTACGGGCATTATTACTGCAGCCAGTCAAGGGCAGAATGATGGAGCTTTGACCCTGTATAAATTGACGCTAAATGATCCGACTGCACTCTGGCAGAAGCGCCGTAACAGTCGGGTTTTTATGAATAAGACGGTGCGCGAGATCAGTGAAATCCTGTTCAGTGAATGGCAAAACAGAAGTGCATTATTCGCGGCCAGTCTCAGCCTGGATTTGACAGGACTCAGCCGGGACTATGATGTCCGACCTTTTGTAATGCAGTCGAATGAATCGGATTATGATTTTCTGACCCGTTTATGGCGTAGCGAAGGAATTAACTGGTTGATCGATGAAAAGCAATTAACTGTGCCTGTATCAGCCAGCGAGATTCAAGCTCAGTTTTTAAAACTGGTAGATCATTCCCAATATTTTTCAGCTTTAAAACGCCGCTCCATCCGGTTTCATTGCAGTCATGCCACCGAACAGCTCGACACGCTGAACAGTCTGATTGCGGTACGTCAGCTCAATCCGAATAGTACCAGGACCCAGCGCTGGCATGCCCAGCAACTTGCCCAGGATCAAAGCCAGCCTTTATTCAGTAATCATCAGCAAAGTGATATTCATGCAAATGCCACTCTTCAGCTTGAAGATGCGTGGAACATCAGTCCGGCCTGGACCGGCGACTTAAATCATGAGGATCAGGTGACAGTATCTGGTATAGCCCAACTGGATCGACTCAATCAGCAGCTCAGTGACTATCATGCTTTGCAGTCTAAATATTTTAAAGCCAGTAGCAGCGTACGAGATGCTCAGGTTGGATACTGGTTTGAACTGCAACAGCATCCTGAAATTGATCAGCATCCTGCGCATCAACGTGAATTTCTGATTTTAGCTAAGCGGTTTTATAACCAGAACAATTTACCCAAAGATATCTTATCTCAGCTGGACAGTTTGCTTGAGAAGAGCGGCTGGCAGATGACACAGGAGGAACGACAGGCCAATGAACTACAGATGGTGCGCCGTGAAATCCAGGTTGTTCCTGAGTACCACCCCTTCATTCATCGGCCTGCTGCATATCCGCAACGGGCTCGAGTGGTCGGACCTGAAGGTGAAACGATTCATGTCGATGCATGGGGGCGGGTGAAAGTTCGTTTTCTGTTTACCCGGAGTGAGGATCATCAGCATGATGGCGGCGCAGGTAGCAATGACAATGATAGCGATTCTGCTTGGGTGGATGTTTTGACCCCTTGGGCGGGTGAGGGTTATGGCATTAGGTTGCATCCGCGAATTGGCGAAATTGTAGTGATTGACTTCTTTGAAGGTGATATCGACCGGCCCTTTGTGGTGGGACGGATTCATGAAGCAGAACGGCATCCGACCATGTTTGATGCAAAAGGAGAACTTCCTGCGACCAAAAAACTTAGTGGCATCCGTTCTCAGGAGGTCGATGGGGATGGCTTTAACCAGTTGCGTTTCGATGATACCCCTGAACAGATTAGTGCGCAGCTGCAAAGTAGTCATGCAGCCAGTCAGCTCAATCTGGGAAATCTAAGCCATCCTAAAGAAAGTGAAAGCAGCGAAGGTCGAGGAGAAGGTTTTGAACTAAGGACAGACCAGTGGGGTGCCATACGTGCAGGAAAAGGCTTATTAATCTCCACTTATCGGCAAGATTCAGCAGCAGGCAATCACCTGGATGCGAGTCGTGCCAAAGAGCAGATTGAATCGAATCTCGATCATAGTAAAGCCTTGAGTGATATTGCTGAACAACAGCAGACTGATCCGCTGCAATTTTTTGATAGTTTAAAACAGTTTCTGAGTCAGATTGAAGCTGAAGATCAAGCCAAGGCTGCCGCATTTAAACAGGCCGTGATGTTATTAACTGCCCCCCAAACGATTGCACTGAGCACAAATGAAAATATTCATTTATCCGCTAATCAGCAAATCAATCAGAGTGCCGGGAATAATATTCATTTATCCACACAGAAATCTTTAGTTGCTCATGCACAGGACAAGATCAGTTTATTTGCTGCTCAAGAGGGTGCGAGTCTCTATGCTGCTCAAGGAAAAATTGAACTACAAGCCCAAGATGATGCGATTGAAGCGATTGCCCGCAAGGTAATCAAGCTTATTTCGACTGAAGACAAGATCGAAATCACCAGTCCGAAAGAGATTGTACTGACCGCTGGAGGGTCTCAAATTAAGGTAAATAGTGGCGGGGTATTTTTCACGACTGGCGGAAAATTTGAGTGTAAGGCGGGGCAACATAATTTTATGGGAGGGGCTAAAGTCTCTTATGAAATACCTCAGCTTCCGAATAATGCTTTATATAGCAATAGGCTGGATATATATGATCTATTTTGGCAGTCCGATTTCAGTTCAATAAATTATAAAGCTTTTATTCCTGATACTAATTCGTATATTTCAGGTCAGCTTGATGCGCACGGTCGTACTGGAAAAATTACTACAGCTGATTCCTCTAAAGTAGAAATTTTGGTAGGGCTCAATGATGAATGGGGATTAAGTGTCCAAGGTTATGATGTTGATGACCTGATTGAGCAGAATAATAAATAGGAGATAAAAATAAAAATGACAAATAAGTCTTTAGCAACAGTACAAATTCTAGATTTGTTAGGAAATCCAATTCCTAAAGTTCAATATGAAGTCAAAAATAGTAAGACAGGTCAACATGTAGTACGGGGTTCTACCAATTCCAAGGGGTGCCTTTATGAAATTCAAAGAGACAAAGGAACGGTTTTAGATATATATGTCAAAAGCCTTTTAGGTGGAGGTATGAAAAAAGTTCAGACTTTCATAATGGCGAAAGACCGTATGCTGGTTACGGTTATAAGTCCTAAAATTCTCTTGGATTTAAAAACATTAGAAAATAATGAAAATAAAGGAAGTTATAAACGTAAAACACATAAGGTTAAAAAAGGTGAAACTTTATCATCTATTGCACAACAGTATCTGAATAGCCACCAAAATTCTAGACACACATAACCATCTGTTGATGGGCCTTTTCATAATCTAATGGAGAACACTGACCATTGGAACCATGTCTGCGTTTTGAATTGTAAAACATCTCAATATATTCAAAGATATCCGACCTTGCTTCAGTTCTCGATACATATATTTTCTTCTTGATCCTCTCTCGCTTTAACAACTGAAAGAAACTCTCGGCAACAGCATTATCATGACAATTTCCTCGTCTGCTCATACTGCTTTCAAGATTATGATGTTTGAGAAATGTCTGCCGTTCATGACTGGTGTATTGACTGCCTTGGTCAGAATGGATCAAAACTTTGTTCTTTGGGTTTCTTCGCCACAAAGCCATCAGTAATGCATCTAACACCAGATCTGTTGTGATTCTGGATTTCATAGACCAGCCAATAACAAGACGCGAAAACAGGTCAATCACAACTGCGAGATATAACCACCCTTCATGAGTACGGATATAAGTGATGTCAGTCACCCATAATTGGTTCGGCTGCGTTGGATTAAATTGGCGGCCCAAAGTGTTTGCAGCAACGACAGCTGGAGTACCTGCATGAGTTCTAGGTTTGCGATAGCCACGCTGTGATTTAAGACCATTCGCCTTCATGAGCCGATGTACCCGATTGATCCCGCAACTTTCGCCAACATCTTTCAAATCACAGTGAATCTTGCGATAACCATAGACTCCGCCAGATTCCAACCAGAACTGTTTAATCAGTCCTGAAAGCTGTTGCCGTTTCTTGGCAGTTTTACTGGTGGGTTGCTTTAACCATGCGTAATAACCACTGTGATGAACATCTAAAGTTGAACATAAACGACGAACAGGCCATATATGTTGGTTGTCCTGAATAAAGGCGTACCTCATTTGGACTGGCTTGCGAAGTACACCGCGGCCTTTTTTAAGATGTCTCTTTCTTCTGTAACCCTTTGAAGCTCTTTTTTTAACTTTGCTAACTCTGAACTTGGGTCATTAAACTCAGTTGTCCTAGGTTGCTGTGGATCATAACGTTTAATCCAGGTATACAGACTATGGGTGGTCGTCCCTAAACGTGCAGCAACTTCAGCTACACTATGACCTTTCTCAGTAACTTGCTTTACTGCTTCAATTTTGAATTCTTCAGGGTATCGTTTACTGCTCATAAGCACCTCGTTAATTAGCCATTTTATCTAACTAAAAGGTGTCTACAAAATCGGTGGCTATTCAATCACACCACAATCCGAGTGCTCGAAAGGCTGAATGGGATAAAAGATGTCAATAAAATCAGCATAGGACAAGTAATTAAACTTCCAATTAATATGCCTGCTACAGGAAATAATACAAGTATTGATAGAAAGCCAAACCCTCAAAAAAATGCTTCTCAAAATAATAAGTCTCAATCATCAGAGAAAAGTAAAAAAGAGACTAAACAGGCTGATAAAGGAATTGTGAATACAGTTGAAGAGTATGAGAAGAAAGCATTAGAGCAGCTTAATGAATGGTATGAAGAAGGTAAGAAAGCTTTATCGGATGCAATAAAAATTGATATGAAAGAGGATCGCAGTCAGGATGGCGGAACACCGAAAACTCATACTTCCAATTTATGTAAAACTAATCCTCAATGTATATCTCAAGGCAAAAGTGAACTTATTAGAGAGGTTAATATCAGGCTAGCAGGCTTTGGTGGCGCATTACCTACAGATGAATTTACTCCTTTAACAGCGGAATGTATAAAGCAATTTCAACGGGATTATATGGGGGTTCCTGAAACTGGAAAAATATGCGGAAGTTTTTTAGCAGCTTTAGATAAGTTCCGTGATGAATATGGAATTGCAAATTTTATGACTAAAGCTAGTTGTCCCTGTGGTCAGTGTTCAGGTTATGGTAATAATAGAAGAGGTATTAAATCTGGTTTGAATACTGCTAATGAATATCCAGGATTGCATAGATCTTTAATATGGATATTAAAAGCATTAAATTTTTATTTAAAAAATGAATTTAAATATAAAGGTCTTGAAGTGGCTTATATAGAATCTGGTTATAGATGTATAAATGATAATAAGAAAAAAGGCAGAACTACAGTAAATCATATGGGTTTAGCATTAGATATACATATTAATAAAAATGGGAAGAGGACTAAGGCTATAGAAGATATAGAGTTTATTAGAAAAAAAATTATGACTATAAAAATGAGAGTAAGTGAAGAAAGGGCTTCTGATAAAATATATTTAGAACCAAAAAAATTTAAGAGTGGAGCAAATGGAGCAACTACTTGGGTTCATTTTGATGTGACAAGATTCTCAAGTATTTACTTTAATGATGAATAGTTCAAAAAAGAAATTAAAGATCTCAATGGAAATCCGGTAGTTGAGATTATTAAATCACTAAATATGAATTCTATTTTAAATTGTGCAGGAATAATCGTAAATACTTCTACTATTTCTAAAATAACAGATCAAACTATTGAGGCTCTGGTAAAAGAATTAGGTGATGCGATTGCTAGTGGTGAAGGTAGCTATGAAGCTTGGAATGCAGGAGCTCCAGAAGGAAAAAGAGTTAAATACGGAAAAATGAATGACTTGCCAGGTACAATGACTGAAAAAACTATTGATGAAATTTTAGACGCTGCGAAAAAATATAGATGGGATGACAATAGAAGAAGATTTGCCACTGGAAAATATCAAACAATTCCTTCTACTTTAGCAGCAGCTAAAGCGAGACTAAATTTGAGTGGTAATGAATTATATGATCCTGCTATGCAAGAAAGAGTCTTTAAGGAGCATTTATTAAGAGGTCGTTCATCTATCTACAGCTTGATTATTAAAGGTGATAAAACTGTAGAGCAGGCCATGGTTGATGCTTCGAAAGAGTGGGCTTCAATTGCTTTACCGAAGGGAGAAAAGAATAAATATGGAATTATTTCTGATGGTAGTATCGGTTATCATGAATCTAAAACGAATAAAGCAAATAAACATTCTACCGAAAAAGTTAAAGTTATATTTGAAAAAATTCATGCTTATCATTCAAATAAATAGGTTTTAAATATGAAATCCAAATTAATTTTATCATTGTTTTTTAATGGTTTATTATTTTCAAGTTGTACATACCCAAAAGAAAATATATTAATAACATCAAATAATGTATCAAGATGTTATTTTGAAAGTGAAGTTGTTGATTTTTGTTCTAGAAACAAGATTGAAATCTATAATCAACATATTAAAGATTTGCCTAATTTTTCAAATGATAAAATATTATTAATTTTAAATCATAATAGAAGTACAGGTAAAGGTGAAAGTAGAGTTGTTAAGCTGATAGTTATATTAGATCCTCTAGAAAAAAAAGTAATTCCTGTGCCTCAGATGGTAGGTAATTTTGTCGATGGTAATTTAAGGGAAATTAATGATGATCCTGCTATTATAAAATATAATAAAAAAGATAATAAAGTTTGTTTATCAGGGACTACCTACTTTTTAGAAAATAATAATATTAATATTGAAAATGAATGTTATAAGTTTGAAAAAGGACGTGTAAATAAAATAGAGGGCTTAAGATTAAATGGTATTGAAGAATTTTCTAAGTTGCCCTATTCATCTGATATTCATTTTAAGTGTATAAATAATATTAAATTAAATCAATGTAATAACTTGAGATTAATATCTTCGCAAAAAATATTAAATAAGTATAATTTTATTAACCCTCAAGATGGAATGAGTGTTTTTCTGAAAGGGGAAAAAGATTTCTTTTTAATAGTATCTCCGTTTTTTGATGAAGGGGGAGCTAATTTAAGGATTATGAAAGTTAAAAATTTTAATTTAATTTCAGAAAAATATATTTATGCAGGAAAAAATGTAAATATTGATGGTGATTTAAACATAAAATATTTTGAAGGAAATAATAAAAAAGAATTCTCATTCTAAGAATAATTAATTTAAAAAGCCGGCTTCCACCGGCTTTTTTCTTTTACCCTTCCAAAACCTCTCCCAGCAGCTCCTCACTTGGCGCAAAGTAATAGGCACCATCCAGAGGTGTTACGAAATGCAGCAGACCGTCATGAATTCCATCGCCAGAGGTACCGAACATACGTTCTAACATAGTATCAATAATTTTCAGGTCTTTGGTATAGGCAATAAAGAATAGACCCTGGTCACCACGTCCGTCACCATAAGGCAGAGAATGACGTAGAATTTCCATTTCTTCGCCTTCTTCATCTTCAACTACAGTACGTGCCACGTGCGCATTTTCAGGTTTGACTTCATCATCCAATTCAATGGATTCAAGCTTGGTGCGACCCATAACCTGTTCCTGAGTATCAACTTTTAGCTTTTTCCATTTTTCCAGGTTATGCGCGTAACGCTGGGTAAAAATAAATGAACCATCTTGGAAAATACCTGAATCTTCACCTAATAATGCGACTTCAGCACGATCATCCGGGAATTGTGGATTTTCAGTACCATCGATGAAGCCGGTAATATCACGACCATCAAAGTAGCGGAAGCAAACTCGCTCATCCAGCACCTGAACCTGGTCCTGAATTCCTTCAAAAAAAGCTTGACTGAGCGCAAAGCAGATATCAGCACGGGCACTGGCAATATGAATCAGTACATCTGCTGGAACAACCGGCATATCAAACGAACCATGAATGGGTTCAAGCTGTTTAAAGCCTGCAGGAGCTTGATCATAAAGTTTTGTCCACAGTTCAGGACCAAAAGCTACGCCTGTTTTAATTTGTGCTTGAGGGTGTTGCGTGATCAGCCGATCACGAGAAGTAAACAAATGTTCGAGTTGTTCTTTTAATTTTTCAATACTCAAATCTTTAAGACGTAACACAATAAAGCGAGCATGATCTGAAGGAAGTGGCAAGATTACCGATTGGGCTGTCATTCATGGCTCCTATAAGGATAGATCCTGTTTTTTAATGTACATATTGTGCCTGAAGCTAGACAGAGTGAATAGTGCAGTGCCTTATATTTAAGCAAGTTTTTAGCCTGATTTTATTGGAAAATTCATATAATATTGGGCAAGTTTTGCTGAGTTAAATATTCATGTCCTATCAAATGTGGTTTGCCTATATGTTGGCCTGCTGGGTGATTAGTGTCTCTCCGGGTGCTGGTGCAATTGCATCGATGTCGAGCGGATTGAATTATGGTTTTCGGCATGGTTACTGGAATGCGCTGGGTCTGCAACTGGCTTTACTGGTACAGATTGCAGTGGTTGCAGCAGGCGTGGGAGTTTTGTTTGCGACAACCCCATGGGCATTTTTAGTGGTGAAATGGTTTGGTGTTGGCTACCTGTTATATTTGGCAGTTTTGCAATGGAAAGCACCTGCACAGAACATCGAAATTAAACATGAATTGACGCGAAAATCGAGAGGAAAACTGGTACTGCATGGTTTCTTGGTTAATATCACTAATCCTAAAGCCATCGTATTTTTACTGGCCGTCTTGCCGCAATTTCTGGATTTGTCCAAACCACAATGGATTCAGTATTTGATTATGGCTGCAACAATGGTGACGATTGATCTGATTGTGATGGCGGGTTATACCGGATTGGCTGCTAAAGTTTTAAGGTTACTAAAATCACCGAAACAACAAAAAGTCATGAACCGGACTTTTGCCGGTTTATTTGCAGGTGCTGCATTTTTATTGAGTTTGGTGCATCAATAACGAGTGTTTGCTCTCTCCTTAAAGGAGAGAGGCTGAATAGATCATTAGAAAATCATCATGATTTAACAGAAAGATTAATTCAGCTTTTTAAACTTCTGCACACAGAAGATCAGTGCAAATAGCACCGCCATGGTCAGGACAATGGTTAAACCTGTCGAAGTATTGAGACCTGCACTCGACCATAGGCCCACGGTCACCCCAATTTGCGCAATCACGAATGCCCAGATCACCATTTGTTTTGGTGAATGTGCAAGGAGTCGTGCAGTCAGAGCAGGGATCACCAGTAATGCCCCCATGAGTAATGAACCCACTGCTTTCAGGGCAAGCACGGTAAACAATGCCAATAACAACATAAAGATCAGGCGTTGCCATTTGGCATTTACACCTTCACTGACCGCCATGTCCG
The DNA here is from genome assembly GCF_044547685.1 of Acinetobacter sp. NPDC052428. Lineage (GTDB taxonomy): Bacteria > Pseudomonadota > Gammaproteobacteria > Pseudomonadales > Moraxellaceae > Acinetobacter > Acinetobacter lwoffii_G. Next base: position 6,212 of record NZ_JBIUAT010000009.1, on the reverse strand, counting down.
GATCAATCGCGATTTGAATCTGCGCTTGCCAGCTCTTATAGAGGACGGCTAAGGCCAGAATAATCACGATAGCAAAGGTGGGTAAGTCCGTCCAAGAAATCGTCAGTAGATCACCAAATAGATAGCTGAGAAGTTCCGGTCTTAAACTCGGTAAATGCTGAATGAACAATAGACCTGAGCAAAGCAGTGTTGCTGAACACAGCGCCAGCAAGGCATCATTCGGCAGGCGCGGATCATGCAGCACCCACAAAACCCCTACCAATAATAAGGCAATAAAAGTGACTCCCATCCAGAGAGGTAAACTTAAAGCCCCAGCGATGGCAACACCGAGCAAAGTACCGTGTGCCATGGTATCGGCAAAAAATGACATACGCCGCCAGAGCATGAGACAGCCCAGCGGTGCAGTCAGAAATACCAATAGCGTTCCCATGATCCATGCAGGTAAAAGGAGTTGTAACCAATCCATCATGGTTTAAGCTTCCGGCTCGGGGTGAATATGAGGGCGTGAATCATGCTGACAGGGGGTGGCAGAATCGCCGTGCGCGCAATGATCATGATGATGTTGATAGAACACCCGATTGGTGCCAAAAATCGCCTGATATTCGGGATGTTGCTGCACGCTTTCCGGCAGGCCACTACAGCAGATATGCTTGTTCAGGCACACGACCCGAGTCGTACCTTGCATCACCCATTGCAGGTCATGTGAAACCATCAGTACGGCACAGCCATATTTTTCCGGCAAGTTACGCACATATTCATACAGTTCAGCTTCGGACTGAATGTCTAGACCCTGCATCGGTTCATCGAGGACTAAAATATCCGGCTGGCGTAATAAGGCGCGGGCCAGTAGCACCCGTTGACGTTCACCGCCAGACAACTGCTGCACTTTAGAATCTTGCAGTTTACTAATGCCGGTATCGCGAATAATTTCGGTTTTAATCTCGGACGGACACTTTTCTAGTGCCAATAAATCTTTCACCCGTAGCGGCAAGCTATGTGAGGGATTGAATTTCTGTGGCACATAAGAGAATTTGAGTTTGCGCGCAGTCTTGATCTCACCTGATTGCGGTTTCAAAATGCCCAGCATGACTTTAATTAAGGTCGATTTACCAGCACCATTGGGACCAATCAGTGTGACAATTTCTTTCTCTTGTAACGAGAAATCAATGGCTTTTAAGATATCGCGCTCATCGATTTTGACCCAGATCTTGGAAAGCTGAATCAAGGGAGAGGCACTTAAGCTTTGTTGCGGCACTGCTGACAAATTCCTGAAATTTCGATAATGCTGTGATGTGCCGTGAAGTCGTCCGAGCTGGCCAGTGCATCGAGTTGATCGAGTAAGCCCTGAGCCGACGCTTCTTTCACGGCTTTACATTCGGTGCAGATTAAAAAAGCAGCCTGATGACCTTCACGCGGATGGCAACAGGGGATATAGGCATTGATCGAGGTCAGGCGATGAATCAGCCCTTTGCTTAATAAAAAATCCAGAGTGCGATACACCGTTGGTGGGGCTGCAGGACGATCACTGGCATTTTTCATTTGTGCCAGCAGATCATAGGCGCCCATCGGGCCATGCGCATTTAGAATGAGTTCCAGCACTTCTTTACGTAAAGGTGTAAGGCGTGCGCCGCTTGCTGCACAAAGACTTTCCGCTTCAGCAAGACGTTGTGCGACATTGGGATGGTCGTGCACGCCGTGCAATGCGTTGTGGTGTTCGTGCGAACAGGAACCCATAGTTCACCTCAAGTGCGAAACTGAAAATTAATAGATTTCAAATCTTAACATGAAGCGTTCTGAGTTTCGATTAGGCATAGGTATTTTTGTATTTTTGTTATATTATAACACTTCCTGATTTTATCGTTTTTAAGTGATTTCTACTCATGTTCCGTCTCCTTGCAATCAGTCTGCTGGCATTGTTCAGTACACTCAGTTGGTCACAAAGTCTGGTGGTGTCTACGCAGCCGATCTATCTGATTGCCAAGAAAATTACCCAAGGTGTGGAACAGCCGACTTTATTGCTGGCCAACCAAAGTGGACATGATGTGAGTCTGACTCCGGCGCATCGAAAAACTATTCAGAATGCAGGTCTGGTGATCTGGCTGGGTCAGGCGCATGAAGCACCCTTGGCCAAAGTGCTGAATGAAAGTAATAAAGGCATTGCACTGTTAGACTCGGGGATATTGACCACCTTGCCGATGCGTAATCCGCGTGGCGAGGCCTTGAAAAATACGGTAGACACGCATGTCTGGCTCGATCCGAATAATGCCGTACGGATTGGCTTCTTTATTGCGGCGTTACGTTCGCAACAACTGCCGGAACATCGTGAACGCTACTGGAAAAATGCCCGTGACTTTGCACAAAACATGTTTGCTACGGCTCAGCGTTATAGTTCAAGTAACAAAGCCAAACCTTATTGGTCTTATCACGATGCCTACCAGTATCTTGAGCGCCCACTCAATTTAAAATTCATGGGGGCATTGACCGATGATCCACATGTTTCACCAACGGTGGCGCAAATCAAGTTTTTACAGGATCATCGTCCACAGCGCAAAATGTGTCTGCTGGCCGAAGGTCATGCCAGTGAAAACCAGTACCGCAAACTCAATCCGGTACTGTTCCAGCATGTCGATGAAAGCATGAGCGGGGCAGGGGACTTTGTGCAGGCTTGGCAGCAATTGGCCGCCGAAACCCAGAAATGTGTACTAAATGCACGCTAATGATTTAAAAAATAGACAGATTTTGATTAGTTTAACAGCAGTGACCCGATTTAAAAAAACACGACTAAGGTCGGGAAAAGATTGCATGTTCAGGGGTGTAACTCTATAATGCCTGCGATTAAAAATAATCACCTGTTAAACTTGTCAAGCATGATTGCTGTGAGTGAATAAATAATGAGCCGAACTAGTCGCTTGATTGACCGACGATTAGCGAAAGCTTTGGTCCTCCTGCAAGCCTGTATGATCCCTGTTTCAGCCTTGATCGGCTGGGTCGTGAAAGACTCAACCGCAGCCTTGAGTGCAGCATTAGGTGCACTGGTATGTTGGCTCGCGACTTGTTATTTTTCGTGGCAATCGTTTCGAGCAGCAGGAGCCCGCGCGTCTAAACAAGTTCTTTCGAACATGTATAAAGGCTTGATGGGAAAGTTTGCCATTGTGATTGTTGGTTTCATTTTAATTTTAAGCAATGTTAAACCGTTGTCAGCGGTGGCGTTGTTTTGTGGTTTTATACTTGTTCAAGCCATGTCGTGGGTCGCTCCGTTTTGGGCGTCACGTCTACAAAAATGAGTATAAGCACAACAAGAAATTGAAAAGTTTTTCAGGAGCAGGCGAGATATCAAGCAGCACGCGATATTCGTTTGTTCTATTAGTTTTTTGACATTGACCAGGTGTGATTTATGGCTGCTGAAGAACATGCCCTTACTTCGACCGAGTATATCAAGCATCACTTGACCAACATGACCTATGGCAAAATGCCGGACGGTACATGGAAATTGGCCGAGAGCGGTGCTGAAGCTCAACAGATGGGGTTCACTGCTATTCACTTGGATTCAATGGGTTGGTCTATCGGACTGGGTCTGATTTTCTGTTTGTTGTTCTGGTTGGTTGCGAAAGCAGCTAATGCTGGTGTTCCTACCAAGTTCCAGTCTGCAATTGAAATGATTATCGAGTTTGTAGATTCAAGTGTACGTGATACCTTCCACGGGAAGTCTCGATTAATTGCACCCTTAGCATTAACCATTTTCGTGTGGATTTTCCTCATGAACTTGATGGATTTGATCCCTGTTGACTTTATTCCTTATGTAGCTCAACACGCGATTGCTTCTATGCTGGGTGTAGACCCTCATCAGGTTTACTTTAAAATTGTTCCGACTACAGATCCAAACATTACCCTCGGTATGTCTATTTCTGTATTCTTCTTAATTATTTTCTATAGTATTCGTGAGAAAGGTGTTGGCGGCTTCGTTGGTGAGTTAGCACTGAACCCATTTAACCCAAGTAATCCAGTTGCTAAAGTGCTTTTAATTCCATTCAACTTATTGTTGGAATTGACTACTTTCTTGGCGCGACCAGTTTCATTGGCTCTACGACTGTTCGGTAACATGTATGCGGGTGAGTTAATCTTCATTCTTATCGCGTTATTACCGTTCTGGATCCAGTGGGCGTTGTCTGTGCCTTGGGCGATTTTCCACATTTTGATTATTACGCTACAAGCATTCATTTTCATGATGTTGACTATCGTGTACATGAGTATGGCAAGCGAAAAGCATTAATGGTATTGCCTAACTGTCAACGGATGGTTGGGCACACAATTTTTTAACTTAATTTGGTATAAAACCTAACCTCTGAGGAATTATCATGGAACTCACTTTAGGTCTAGTTGCAATTGCATCTGCTATCTTGATCGCTTTCGGTGCTTTAGGTACTGCGATTGGTTTTGGTCTTCTAGGCGGCCGTTTCCTTGAAGCTGTAGCTCGTCAACCAGAATTGGCTCCACAACTTCAAACTCGTATGTTCTTAATCGCGGGTCTTCTTGATGCTGTGCCTATGATCGGTGTTGGTATTGGCTTGTTCTTCATCTTCGCTAATCCATTTGTAGGTTAATCAGCTTAATTCCGAAATTCACTATTTGAGGAATTTGCAATGAATATCAACCTCACATTGTTTGGCCAAGCGATTGCGTTTGCGATTTTTGTCGCATTCTGCATGAAGTTTGTATGGCCACCACTAATCAATGCGATTAGTGAACGTCAGCGTAAAATCGCTGATGGCTTAAATGCTGCTGAAAAAGCGAAGGCTGACCTTGCAGATGCGCAAGCACAAGTGAAAGCTGAGTTAGACGCGGCAAAAGCACAAGCGGCTCAATTGATCGAACAAGCGAACCGTCGTGGTGCACAATTGATCGAAGAAGCGCGTACCCAAGCTGCGGCTGAAGGTGAGCGTATTCGTCAACAGGCTAAAGAAGCTGTTGATACTGAAATCAATGCTGCTCGCGAAGAATTGCGTCAACAAGTGGCTGCTCTTGCAGTAACTGGTGCTGAGAAAATTCTTAGCCAGCAAGTTGATGCAGAAGCTCACAATGCCATGCTGACTCAGCTGGCTGCTAAACTTTAAGAGAGGCGGATTATGGCTGAACTCTTGACGTTGGCACGCCCATACGCTAAAGCAGCATTTGCTTACGCTTCTGAGCAAAGTGCAACTGACTCTTGGTCAACAGCACTTGAATTGCTCAGTGCTGCGGTGCAAGACGAAGCATTTTCAGCTTATCTAAATCGCCCTGAGCTTACACCTGCTGAGCAGGTGGCTCTTTTTGCGAAAGTTTTAGGTGAAGACCAAACTGCAGCAGTGTCTAACTTCCTGACATTGCTTGCAGAGAATAACCGTTTGGTTCTTCTTCCTGAGATTGCAGCAGAATATGAGCAGCTTAAATCACAGAATAACAATACTGTGGATGTTGTGATTGAATCAGCATTCCCATTGACTTCTGTACAGGAACAACTTCTTACTCACGCATTAGAGAAAAAATTCGAAGCGGCGGTAAATGTTTCTGTAGAAGTTAACCCAGCGCTGATTGCTGGTGTAGTTATTCGTGCAGGCGACCAAGTGATAGATGATTCTGCGCTTAACAAGCTTGAAAAAATGCGTACTCGTCTTCTTGCTTAATTGCATTTAGAAGACTGAACTTTAAAAAGATTGAGGTATAGCGCAATGCAACAACTGAATCCATCCGAGATCAGTGCGCTCATTAAACAGCGTATCGGCGATCTGGACACCAGCGCAACCGCTAAGAACGAAGGAACCATTGTTATGGTTTCCGACGGTATTGTGCGTATTCACGGCTTAGCTGACGCTATGTACGGTGAAATGATCGAATTCGACGGCGGCCTTTACGGTATGGCACTGAACCTAGAACAGGATTCAGTGGGCGTCGTTGTTTTAGGTAACTACTTAAGCCTTCAAGAAGGTCAAAAAGCGCGTTGCACAGGTCGTGTATTAGAAGTTCCGGTTGGTCCAGAACTTTTAGGCCGTGTAGTAGATGCTTTGGGTAACCCGATTGATGGTAAAGGCCCTATTGATGCAAAATTAACTGATGCTGTTGAAAAAGTAGCACCAGGCGTAATTTGGCGTCAATCAGTGGATCAACCTGTACAAACTGGTTATAAATCATTAGATACAATGATCAATGTAGGACGTGGTCAAATTGAGTTGATCATT
>NZ_JBIUAT010000008.1:0-87540 GCF_044547685.1 Acinetobacter sp. NPDC052428 | reverse complement strand
AACAACCATCAGCCTTCTTGAACCGATCAAAGATCAGCTAAAGACGATTACTGCAGATAATGGTAAGGAGTTCAGCCTACATGAGTATGCTGCTCGAGTATTAGAAATAGACTGGTATTTCGCTGATCCCTATAGCGCTTGGCAACGAGGCACGAATGAAAATACAAATGGCTTAATCAGGCAATATATTAAAAAAGGCAGTAATTTAAATGCCTATACGGATGAATATATCTCAGAAATCACTCAACGTTTGAATCATCGCCCAAGAAAAAGACTCGGCTTTAAAAGTCCGAGTCAGGTATTATGGCAACAACATGGTGTTGCACTTCAAATGCTAATCTAAGTTGTTTAAAACTGCTAGGGAAATAGACGATTCGGTTAAATCTGATGTCATTGATTGAGCTAACCGAGAAAATTTTTATAAAAACCCAGTAAATCACTTAAGTCTCTATACCTTTTAAGTATGATTCTTTTCAAATAGAGGAATGAGCATATGTCGATATTTTGAAATTGGAGCGAAAAGAAAAATGATCGCTATTTGTGCTGATCATTTTATTTGTTGTCTGCGCTTCTTACTTCTTTTCAACCTGATCATTTTGACTCTTCTATTATTTGAATCCTCGTCATTTTCAAGCGAATATTTTTATCCTCTTACACAGACAGATGATTGATCTTTTGGGAAAATTTAAATTTCAGTGTATGTTAATCTTAGGCCATGTTTTATTAAGGAATTTATTGTGATCTGGGGCATGAAACAAAAGGAAAATAACGACATTGCACATATCAATACAGTGCTTGAACAAAAAATTGCAAGTTATGCACCCAAGATCCAGCGTTTTTTTGAAGAAGTTAATGCCATTGTGTTGGATAAGCAGGCTCAGACCAAACTGGCACTTTGCTGTCTGATTGCAGGTGGGCATGTCTTATTTGAGGATTTACCTGGATTAGGTAAAACCACATTAGCCAGCAGTCTGGCACATCTGGCTGGTTTAAAGTTCCAACGCATCCAATTTACCAATGACATGCTGGCCAGTGATGTTATCGGCATTAATATGTTTAACCAGAAAGAACATCAGTTCGAGTTTAAACAAGGCCCGATTTTTACCCAGATTTTACTGGCAGATGAAATCAACCGTTGTAGTCCCAAAACCCAGAGCGCCTTACTCGAGGCCATGGAAGAGGGTTATGCCACCATTGATGGGGTGCGTTATGCCTTACCGAAACCTTTCTGGGTGATTGCCACACAAAACCCGCTGTTTCAAAGTGGAACCTATGCTTTGCCGGAATCCCAACTGGACCGTTTCCTGATGCGTTTGTCTTTAGGTTATCCATCGCGCCATGCAGAAAAACTGTTATTACAGCAGGAATCTCGTTTTGCCCTGATTGCCAGTCTGGCACATATTTTTACTGAAGATGAAATTCTGGATCTGCAAAATCTGACTCATCAGATATTTATCAGTGAAGCTATTCAGGAATATTTGCTCGATCTCGCAGAAGAAACCCGTAAAAGCCGTCATGGACTTTCTACGCGTGGCCTTCTGGCTTTGAAGCGTGCGGCACAAGCGCATGCCCTGATTCAGCAACGTGCTTTTGTCACACCGGACGATGTACAAGCGGTATTTGTCGCGGTAACTTCGCATCGTCTGGGTTTAAGTGAAGCTGAAACTTTTAATGTCATGCAACAGGTTGCGGTCAGCTAAAGGAGTCCTCTCTTGGATAAAACCTGGCAAAAATGGTTGGTCAAACGCTTTCAATTTTCACAGCAGAAACAGCTCTCGCAGAAAGATGTCCTGGTATTTATTTATCAACAGGGCTATCTGTATCTGGTTTTGATCTTCATCACCTTTGTGGCTGGGGTGAACTATGCCAATAACCTGATTTTAGGTTTCTGTTTTTTAATCAGTGCGGTGCTGTGTATCAGTTTTTATCTGACTTTTAAGCAATTGCATGACCTGAAAATTGAATTGATCGCAGATGATGTGGGGCAGGTGGGTCATAGCGTGAATCTGCATCTTTATTTTCAACAGCAGCAGCTTCGCCCCCGTTATTTGTATATCAAAGCAGGAAATCAGCTAGCGAAAGTTTATCTGAATGCAGCAAAGCAGCAATTTATTCTGCCATTTTATGCAGAGCAACGTGGCAAGTTTGATTATCCGGTGATTCAGATTTATTCGGTTTATCCCTTTGGGTTAGTTCGAGCCTGGACCTATCTTTATCATCAGCATTCGGCCTGGGTCGCGCCTAAAGCTGAAGTTTTTAGCACAGAAAATAAATATCACTTTAACCGTTTTGAACCGGATATGGATGAGTTTCGTGAATTGCGCAATTACCAGTCAGGCGATTCCTTGCAGGCGGTGTCCTGGAAGCAGTTTGCGCGTGGACAAGGCCTGTATGTCAAAGTCTTTGAGCAATATCAGGATGAACACAGTATCGAGATTCATTATGCACATATGCCGAGTCAGTCACATGAAGAAAAACTTGAATTTGTGATGGGTCTGGTCGAGCAGTGCGAGCAGCAGCAATGTGCGTATAGTCTGCATTTGCCACAGGCCGAATTGCCTCAGGGCGCAGGTGAAGAACAACTGCGGAAAGCCAAACAATTGTTGGCGCAGGCCTAAGGCGGGTAAATTCATGATCAATGCAAAAATCCGTACCTCGATTGTGCTGACTTTGGGCCTGATTCTCATCGCCCAGATGGCATTTATTCCGGTTCTACTCAGTATTATTTTTGCGATTAGTATTGTATGTATCTGGATTTTCCTGAAACGTCAGCAGCCATTTCCCAAAACGGGCACTTTTCTACTGACGGCTTTGGCACTCGGCAGTATTTATTTGAGCCATCATAGTTTTATTGGTGTTGAGGCTGGGGTAGCAGTTTTATCTACTTTTTTATTTGCTAAATCACTGGAAAGTAAAAATAAACGTGACCTGATTATTCTGTTTAATTTTGCCCTGTTTGTTGTTGCCAGCTCATTCCTATATAGCCAATCTTTTGGGATGGCGATTGTGATCGTGCTGTGTTTAATCAGCTGTCTGATTGGTTTGTACCGGATTCAGACTAGCGATTTTGAGCAGGAGCAGATCACTCAGCGCGCAGCATTGCAACAGGATGCCAAACATGTAGGCAAGTTTATCTTGTACGCTGTTCCATTTTTTATCTTGCTGTTTATTTTCTTTCCGCGCTTGCCACCACTTTGGCATATTCCCATTCCTGAAAATAAGGGTGTGACCGGCATTGGCGATAGTATGTCACCTGGGGATATTGCTGAATTATCCCAATCCAGTGCCCTTGCTTTCCGGATTATTGGTGATATCAGCAAGCTTCCGCCACGCTCAGAACTCTATTGGCGAGCCTTGGTGCTAGATGAATATGATGGGCAACGCTGGACCAGCAGTTTCGTCAATCAGCAGCCTTTAATGCGACAACCGATGGATACTTCACCCGTACCTACAGGCTGGAACTACCAATATCTGGCTGCGGATCCTTCGGTGTTCTGGATCATGGGGTTGGAAAAATCGATACCTGTGGAACGCCGTTATTATAACCGTCAGGATTGGAGCATTGTGCCGAGACGGCTCACGCAACGTGTTGAACCGATTTCGTTACAATGGATCGGAACGGGATATGAACCTCAGGCTTTGCCAACGCAATATATCGAGCGAACGAATACTCAGGTGCAGCGCCGACTTGACCCGCGAGCGCAACAATTAGCACAACGTCTCTATACGCAAAGTGCGGAAGATCCTCGGCGTTATGTACAGAAAGTCTTGAACTGGTATCAGCAGAATAATTTTGTTTATACCTTAAAGCCGGGCCAATTAGGACAAAACCGGATTGATGAGTTCCTGTTTAATTCCCGGCAAGGCTTTTGTGAACACTATGCCTCGAGTTTCGTGATGTTGATGCGTTATGTCGGGATTCCTGCACGGGTGGTCACCGGCTATCAGGGGGGGGAGTTGGCACCAGATCGCATGAGCTGGGAAGTCCGGCAGCTCGATGCGCACGCCTGGACAGAAGTCTGGATTGACCAGAAATGGCGACGCTTTGATCCAACCGCAATGATCGCTCCACAGCGTATAGATGATGGCATGCAAAATCTGCTTTCTCAGGATGCATGGGTATCGGCAAATCAGTCGACCTGGAACTCGCAGCATAATCTATGGGTCACCAAACTACGCGTTTGGAGCGATTATGCCAGCTACCAATGGCAAAGTAAGGTGGTGGGTTATAATGCAGAATCACAACAAAACTGGTTATCAAAATTAGGCCTCGGTTCAGTTTATTCGAGTGTCATAATTTTACTGGGCAGTATTGCGCTATTGATTTTGGCCTATATCTTCAGAATTTATCTAAAAGCCCGACAGGCGCAATCTCCATTTGATCGTGCGATTCAACAGCTGAATCAATCTCTAACTGATCATCTCAAAAAACAGCCTGCAGAAACTTTTCATCACTGGATGCAGCGTTTATCTCAACAGGTTCAGATTGAAAACCAGACTGCCTTTATTCAAGCTATACAGGTTTTTGAAAAAAATCTTTATTCGGGAACCCCAATAACTGAACAAGAATTGAAAAAATTCAAGGATTTGCTTAAAACTTGCGCGGACGTTTTAAAAACTAAATGAAAAGGCTTGTTTTCGGTCGGAAAAATTTATAATATGCCAAGCATTCTAGGTGTATAGCTCAGTTGGTTAGAGCGCTACGTTGACATCGTAGAGGTCAGCAGTTCGAGTCTGCTTATACCTACCAAGATTCTAAACGTTATGTTATAAGGGTTTTAAGCGAAAACAGTAGCTTAAAGCCCTTTTTTAATGCCTTGAGTAAAGTGAGCCGTTATCCGCACTATCTGCAAAACCCGTATTTTATGCAGTTATTGCCGTTAAATTTACGTCAAGTTTACGTCAAGAATTGTGGAAATTACGTCATGAAATTACCCAAGCCCAGAAAGCGCGGTTCGGCCTACTACATTGAACTAATGATCAATGGAAAACGTTCTTCAGCAACTCGTGATACCGCAAAAGAATGTGAGCAAGGGGTAGCTCAAAAGATGCTTGAAGCGAAGGTCAATCAGATGGCGGAAGACTTGAGCATAAAACAGTACTATCCCTTCAAAACATTTTTTCATAAATACTATGATGAGCATGGCCGTAAACTTCGCGGATCCAAATACGTCAAAGAACAATTAGCGCCGTTTGATGAAAAGTTTGGTGCACTGGCAGATATGTCTATTCATGACATTTAGCTTAAATATTTCAGCTCAAAGTGCCGCAAATTAATAAATTGATTGAAGTGCTGCACTTGCGTTGTACTCGGCTGGAATAGGCTGATCAGCCACAGGCAGATTCGCAGTGTAGGTTCAGTCAATTTTTTATCACGCACAGCGCTTGCTTCATGCTAGATGACATCTTCTAGGGTTTGCGCATCGTAAGATGTTGCTGATGCTGATATGCCTTAAAGAAGAAAGGTAAGAGCAGATAGATCTGTATAAATGTTTGGGCCTGCAGCATTTCGGCTTGTATGACTTTTTTACGTTGGTCACTACGGCGCTCGCTGGCGAACTTAAGGTTTTTTGGCATGGACTTTTATTATTTTTATAATCAGTCTTCATGATAAAAGTAAATTGTTGGTCCTAACCGTTTGATCAAAAACCTGGGAATAAACTGCAGGATTTTTGTTGGAAAAGTCGCAATTTTGATAGGGCTAAGTGCAGAATTAAAACGGATTAAAGATCTTAATGATATGAAAAATAATAGTTTTTATTTCAAAAAATCTCTAGGGTTTTCGGTTGTATTGAATTATTTCAATAGTACATCTTCAGATTGTAGATAAGGCCTTACCAGATACAAAGACTGCATCGGGTAAGTAGTTTAATTAATGGCTACTCGATTTGACCATAACTTTATTCTGATACATCTTTGCATCTGCTTCTTTGATAGCTTCAGCTAACCCAAAGGTTGGATTACGCATTGCAAAGCCAATTGCAGCACTAATTCCAACTTTTGTAAAAGTATTTTGAATTCTTGATGCAAGCTTCTTCGCATGCTCTAAGTTAGTTTCAATGGTCATCACAGCAAACTCATCACCCCCTAAGCGAGCGATAATATCATTACTACGTACCGTGTTTTTGAGAGCTAAAGCCATTCTTTGAATGAGCTCATCACCTGCAGCATGACCCAGAGTATCATTTGTGATCTTAAGATCATTAAGGTCTATCATAAGAATAGCAGTAGGGTGACCATAACGCTTACAGCGCTCTTCCTCTTTGATAATAAGCTCATCCCAAGCACGACGGTTGAAAAGTCCAGTCATTGGGTCGGACATTGCTTCCATTTCAAAACGCTCAGCTTTACGTATGTACTCAGCAGCTTTCATATCAGCTTGAATCGTATAACTGAGTACCTTTGCTATCAACTCGAATAATGGAGCATCTTCAACAAGTATTTTAGGTTGAGGTTCGGGATCAATTGCACATAGAGTGCCAAAAAGAGAGCCATCTTCTTTATACAGAGGTTGGCCGATATAGGCTTTAATTGAGACTAGGTGATTTATAGGTGCATCTGCGTAAACTTGAATATCAGGTGAATAGGGAGCAATACGAGGCATATTACTTTGTACCATGTGTGAGCAGAATGAGTCTGCCAATGAAATACTTGTCCGGGCTTAACGTTATAGCCATTATCTTCACTCAATAATACAATCCAGTCGTCACCCTCAGTACGAGTAATCATCCACAATTTGAAGCCAAAGCGTTGAGATAAGAATTTTAAAATGGCTTGGCCAGCTTCTTCAAAGTTATTAAAGTTAATATTATTCATGAAGTGAACCTACTGCAACAGTAAGAATATATATGCGAAATACCCAATATATGAGTAATTCTTATAAACGGGAGCCTAAAAATAGGTATTATATAGAAATGTGTGAAATTTATATTAAAAATAATACTTAAAGAAATTTATTTTTATAATGAAATTTAAAATTAGCCTGCGGTTAGAAATACCAAGATGTAATTTTCTTATTACTTATGAAAAAATGCAATCACTGCCATTATAGCTGCGATATTCATAAGTATTAGAAATATATAAAAAGTCATAATGAATCGAAGCTACCAAAAAATTTTCAAAATTATAGTTCTAAAGAAGCATTTTAAATGTATCTTAATTATTAACAACGAAAGGAAATTGTAAAGTCGAAAGGAAAAGTGTCTAACCCTTTATATTATAATAATATTTATATTAATTTAGTGATTTATCCAAATCATTCAACAGTTTATCTTCATTGTACGCATTGGGGGGACAATCTTATAAGAGCTGGTATATAGTTTCCTTTAAATTTTTTGGGATAAGCTTCACATATAAGAAAAAATATAAAGTTTATTGTTATTTAACTTTGAATTATATAGAGAATCTTATAAAAGAGAACTCGTACATATCGGATTGTTTAATATGAACTTAGAAAAATAAGAGATTAAAATCATGTCATCGTTTCTAATAATTATAGGATTTATAAGTTGACAAAAATAACTAATGATGCGAAAAGGTTTTTTTAGTTAACAGATGTTCACACATGCCTAGAATTGTTTCTGTACCACTTAGTTTAGAACAGCGAGAACGACTCATTTTTCTGGTCAAGCATGCAAAACATTGGCGTGAAAGGCAACGTGCCCAAACTATTCTCTGGCTTTCCGAAGGTAAAAGTGTTGCGGAAGTTGCCACTCTACAAGAACGTATCCCAGAAACCATAAGGCTACAACGCCGACGTTGGGAATTGTATGAGTTTGAATCGATTAAAGAAGGCCATCGCTCAGGTCGACCCAATACATTGATCTCAGACTATCAGGCGAAAATCCTAGATTGGGTCAATACAAGTCCACTCAATGCAGAACAAATCCGAGTCAAACTACATGAAGAATACGAAGTGTCCGTGTCTGTTGAAACCATTCGTAAGTTTTTACGTGATTCAGGTATGGTCTTCAAGCGTACCCGTCATAGCTTGAAAAAAAAGAGATCCGATTGCATTTGAACAAGCAACACAGCAGATTGAAGAATTACGAGAGCAAGCGGCACGTGGTGAAATTATATTAGGTTATGTTGATGAAACAGGATTTTCATCTACACCTGATAACCGCTATGCGTGGACAAAGATAGGTGATGTTCATGCGGTTGATGCAATAAGATTAAAACGAGTTAATGTCATGGGGTGTTTGCTTTCAACGGGGAAACTGGTGACAAGCTGTTTACAAGAGTCAGTGAAAAGCACTTGGTTTTATGCCTATTTAACTGGAATAGCTCAACAAGTAAAACAGATGTATAACCTTCCATTGGTTCTTATTGTTGATAATGCCTCGATTCATAGAAGTAAAAAGATGGCTGATTACAGAGAGCTACTTAAAACTAACTTTTCGACGAATCTGTATTTTATTCCAGCTTATAGCCCTGAGTTAAATCGAATCGAGATAGTATGGAAGCAGATGAAATATTATTGGCGAGATTTTCAAGTCATGACAGCTGACAAAATAGAGCAATGGGTGGAGAAAGTATCAAACCAATTCGGAAAAGAATACATGTTTACTTTTTAATGACAACTTATGATGTTTTATAGGGATAATTTTTAGACCACATATTTCCCATAAAAAGGTCAAGAATTATATAGCTGCAAAAGCTGCTGGCTTCTTATGTATGTTACCAAGAGTATTTCTATTTTGTCTTAGATCTTATTTAACATAAATCCCCACGCTAGGGGGACTCGATTCTAGTCTTAAAAAACTTCGTAATTACATACTTCTATTCTTGAAATAAAATCGAGAGGCATTGTCAGTCTCTCAGCTGTAATAGTTTCAAAATGAACCCAGATAGCAGCATCTCTATTCTCAAAACTAATACTTACAAGTTTAACTAAGTCGTAAGGTTCAACATTATGGGTCAAGATAATATTATAGAGGTGATCTGAGCGTACGTACGAAATAAGCATTTGATGGATAGTTAATTGCTCTTTACTGCTTAACTCACTGTAATTACTTAGTTCTGGTAAATCATTTTGAATATTCACTTCAATCCTTAACAATCTTAAATTTTCTGTAGAAAACGGCGATTTTATCAATTTAGACAACGCTGAATATATTGGCTTTTGTTAATTCTTTCTAAATCTTGTTCTCGCTCGATAAACATAGCGTATACAGTTAACTACCTGACCTACAAATATACATTGGTTGTTTAACTCAATAATATTTGGCTTGAACTCTGGACTTAGAGCCTGAAGATATCTTTTTCCATTTGTCTCAATAACTAATTTTTGAAAGTAGCATCATCACCGTAACGAACCATAATAATGTCATCAGATTGCATGTCTCCGTAATAAGCATCCGGATCAACTGGACTGCTCCCAGTATCCTAGACATAAGACAGCCTCATTTTGAAACTGTTTCCAATGGTTTTAGAGTCCTCATCTCAGATTTTATTCATAAAGCACATATATTTTATATTGCGAATATGCGTATATTCATATATAAAACTATGATTCATTGATAAGAGGGAAGCTCATGAATCAAATGCCAAAAGTCCAAATTTATCATAACCCGGCCTGTGGCACCTCACGCAATACGCTGGCGTTAATTCGCAATGCGGGAATTGAGCCGGAAGTGATCGAATATCTGCTTACGCCACCCTCGAAAGATCAGCTGGTCAACATGATTCGGGATGCCGGTTTGACGGTTCGTGAAGTGCTCCGTAAAAATGTCGATCCCTACACCGAGCTGAATCTGGATGATGCCGGCTGGAGCGATGAGAAACTGCTGGATACCATGCTGCAACATCCGATCCTGATCAATCGCCCGTTGGTGGTTACCGAGTTTGGAACCCGATTATGCCGTCCATCGGAAGTGGTACTGGATATTCTGCGTTTGCCACAATTAAAAGCCTTTGCCAAAGAAGACGGTGAAATCATCGTGGATGAACAGGGCAATCGGGTAAAATAAAGTGTCCCCCCATGCGAAAAAGCTTCAACTTGATTGGAGCTTTTTTATCTGAAAAACACATTGACGATGATCTATATCGGAAAAAGCGGGAAATTGTTCAAGCGAGCGCTTTCTGGTAGGCATATTCTGATCTGGATATCATTTTTGACAAATCATCTTTACCATATATATGGATATGTGTATATTTGCATAAAAAATGGGAGCAATTATGGACCACGTTCAGTTTTTTAAATGTTTATCTGATGAAACACGTCTCAGTATTGTCCTGCTAATTGCACAAAACAAAGAGCAATGCGTCTGTGATCTGACCGATAAACTGCAGTTAAGCCAGCCGAAAATTTCACGTCATCTGGCCTTGTTACGTTCTTGTGGTTTACTCAACGATCGCCGGCAAAGCCAGTGGGTGTACTACAGCATTAATCAGCAATTGCCGGCCTGGTGCTTTGAAATTCTGGACGTACTGAAACGTAGTGACGTTCCGGTTTTATTTGATTCTTCCGCTCTATCGATTCAGAGCCATTGCGAGTAAGTTTTCATGAAATTTTTGTTTTTATGCACGGGGAACAGTTGCCGCAGCATTCTCTCTGAAGTGTTGTTCAATAGCCGTGCGCCAGAAGGCTGGGTCGCTTACAGTGCTGGCAGCAAACCTTCCGGTCAGGTGCATCCCTTGACGCTTGAAACCCTGCACAATCTGGGCTTGTCGACTGAAGGCTTATCCAGCAAGACGATTGATGCCTGTGAACAGTATCAGCCAGACGTGGTGATTACCGTCTGTGATGCGGCTGCACAGGAAGCGTGTCCTCTTTATCTTGGCGGAGCGATCAAGGCGCACTGGGGCCTGTCTGATCCGTCCCATTTAGAGGTGGATAAAGAAGAAAAAATGCAAGCCTTTATGAACACTGTTGAACATATCAATCGTCGCCTGGATGCTTTGTTTAAACTTAACGTAGATGAGCTTTCTCGCTCGCAATTGATTGCAGCGATTAATCAAATTTCGAATGTTGAGTAAGTCACATGTCTGAAAAACGCATGTCCTTTTTAGATCGCAACCTGACGCTCTGGATTTTTATTGCCATGGCGTTAGGCATCGCAATAGGAAACTTTTTTCCTCAAGCATCGGTTGCTCTGGATCAATTCAGTATTAATTCAGTCAATATTCCAATCGCGATTGGCCTGATTCTGATGATGTATCCACCCCTGGCAAAAGTGGATTATGCGACCTTGCCGCAAGTGTTTAAGGATAAAAAAACCCTGACGCTATCTTTAATTCAAAACTGGTTGATTGCTCCGGTACTGATGTTTGCGTTGGCTGTGATTTTTTTGCATAGCTATCCAGAGTATATGACAGGCGTGATCCTGATTGGTTTAGCTCGATGTATTGCCATGGTACTGGTGTGGAATGGTCTGGCCTGTGGTGATAACCAATATGTTGCAGCATTGGTGGCGTTTAACAGTATTTTCCAGATTTTATTCTTCAGTACCTACGCCTGGTTATTCCTGACCTTCCTTCCGCCATATTTTGGTATTGAAGCTCAAGTGATCAATGTTAGCTTCTGGACCATTACCCATGCTGTTCTGGTTTATCTTGGAATTCCGTTCTTATTGGGTTTCTTAACGCGCTTAATTTTGGTGAAACAAAAAGGCGTGGAATGGTATCAAACCAAGTTTATTCCAAAAATCAGCCCGCTAAGTTTGATGGCTTTGCTGTTTACGATTTTGGCGATGTTTAGCTTGAAAGGGGGTGATGTCGTGAGTCTTCCACTGGAAGTTTTACGCATCGCGATTCCTTTAATCATTTACTTTGTGGCCATGTTCTTTATTAGCTTCTTTATGAGTAAATGGATGGGCAATGATTATCCAAAAACTGCTGCAATCTCATTTACTGCGGCTGGAAATAATTTTGAATTATCACTTGCAGTCGCTATTGCAACTTTTGGTATTGCTTCGCCGGTTGCTTTTACCACGATTATTGGGCCATTGGTTGAAGTACCTGTATTAATTGCTTTAGTGAGTGTTTCACTGTGGCTAAGAAAGAAATATTTTAAAGAGGCTTGAGATGATGAACCTGCCTAACGTAGATCCAAATCTTATTGAACAACCCACCTTTGAAAAAGTCCAAGCCAAAGAACTAGCTCATCCTCCTCGGATTTTGCTGCTCTATGGTTCTAATCGGGAACGTTCTTACAGTCGCCTTGCAGTTCTTGAAGCTGGTCGAATCCTTGAATATTTTGGGGCAGAAGTAAAAATCTTCCATCCCAAAGGACTGCCTTTACCGGAAGATGCTGATACTGAACATCCAAAAGTAAAAGAACTGCATGAGCTTCTGGCATGGGCTGAAGGTATGGTGTGGTGTTCACCGGAACGCCATGGTTCTATGAGTTCCATCTTTAAATCCCAGATTGACTGGATTCCACTGGCAGGAGGGGCAATTCGTGCCACTCAAGGAAAAACCCTTGCCTTGATGCAAGTCAGTGGGGGATCACAGTCCTTTAACAGCCTGAACCAGATGCGTGTTTTGGGGCGTTGGATGCGGATGATCACGATTCCAAATCAGTCTTCAATTCCAAAAGCATTCCTGGAATTTGAAGAAGATGGACGAATGAAGCCATCAGTATTCTATGACCGGATTGTAGATGTGATGGAAGAACTGTATAAATTTACCTTGCTGACCCGTGGGCAAAGTGCTTATTTGACCAACCGTTATTCAGAACGTAAGGAATCGGCTGAAGAGCTTTCCAAACGGGTAAATCAGCGTAGTTTATAAATTTTAGGTGATCAGAGAGACTGAAAAGTATCTTGAGCAATGGAAAGGCTAATTTAAACGCTTGAAAATTTTATGAAATACGCCCAGTCTGATAAGCAGGCTGGGTTTTTATTTGATGACAATAAAGAAGGGGGGAAATATTTTGGCTCAATCACAAGCTGAAGTTGATGTGATCATCATCGGTGGTGGACAGGCCGGTTTGTCCATGGCTTATTTCTTAAAGCGCAAGAACATTCCGTTTATCATCCTGGATGATCAGCCTCAGCCTGGAGGTGCCTGGCAGCATGCCTGGGAGTCCTTGCGCCTTTTCTCCCCGAATAGCTGGAGCTCCCTGTCAGGCTGGATGATGCCGGCGACCGAACAGACCTATCCGACCCGCAATGAGGTGATCGATTATTTGACCGCCTATGAGCAGCGCTATCACTTTCCTGTAGTTCGTCCGGTGCATGTGGATCGCGTGGAAAACCAGGGGACATCTTTAGAGGTCTATGCTGGTGAACAATCCTGGAAAGCCAAAGCGGTGGTGAGTGCTACGGGAACATGGAGTCACCCGTTTATTCCCAAGTATGCCGGCCGTGAGCATTTTCAGGGCGTGCAACTGCATTCCGCAGATTATAAAAATGCTGAGTTATTTAAAAACAAGAAAGTCATGGTGGTGGGTGGCGGTAACTCTGGTGCACAAATCTTGGCAGAAGTATCTCAGGTGGCCGAAACGCTTTGGATCACCCAGACACCGCCGCAGTTTCTGGCGGATGATGTCGATGGCCGTGTCCTGTTCTTAAGGGCGACCGAGCGCCTGAAAGCCCAGCAGGAGGGCAGAAAAATTGATCAGCCCATTGGTGGTCTGGGAGATATTGTCATGATTGATTCAGTCAAAGAGGCACGTGCACGTGGTGTACTACATAGCGAACGGCCATTTACAGCGTTCACTGAAGATGGCGTGATTTGGGAAGATGGCAGCACAGCGCAAGTGGATGCAGTGATCTGGTGTACTGGATTTAAGGCGGCGCTGAATCATCTCAGCAGCCTCGGAATTATCCAACAAGACCAGACCATCGCGGTTCAGAACGGCCGCTCGGTTAAGGTGCCGAATTTATGGCTGGTGGGCTATGGAGAATGGACCGGTGCTGCTTCGGCAACGCTAGTCGGTGTTTCCCGAACAGCCCGGGCAATAGCGGAAGACATCGCTGCATTTTTGGCCTGAGAGGATTTGATCCTGATTCAGTCGAGTGGATTGAGTGAATAGTATCTGTCTGCAACGAGCGTCATACCCGATGGTCTGATGCTCGTGATGATACGCTTGCATTGACGTTCGAATTTAATCAGGTAACTTATGCCCACAATGTGGACAGAAGAAATATTTGTTTTTTTCCTGCTCGAGTTGTTCTTTCTTACGCTCATGAATAAGTTCTAACAGGATATCCTGCATTTGTTCTTTGCTCAGTCCGACTTCTTTACGTAAAATTTCAATTTTTTCTTGATCTTCAATTAAGTCAATTTCTGCATCATCGAGCAGTTCACGAAATCTTAATTCCAGTTTGTGCTTGCGCTGTCTCAGCTCATTGGCCAGACCATTTGCCAGAATACCCGCAGGAAGCGCTGCCAGACCCACCCCTAAAATAGTAATTAAAGCCCCTAGAAAGCGGCCTAAGGGGGTGATTGGTGTCACATCGCCATAGCCGACCGTGGTCAGTGTCACCACTGCCCACCACATGGATGCAGGGATGGAGCTAAAGACTTCTGGTTGAGCCTTATTTTCAACCACATATACTCCAGCCGCCGCGATGATGATCATGATCAGCAGGATAAAAATAACCGCCTGAAATGAGCCCTTTTCGCGCTTGATCACCCGCAATAAAATCTGCAGGGAGACGAAATAACGGGTTAATTTGAGTAATCTGAATAATCGAAGGATTCGCAGGAAGCGTAAATCGAGATGCACAAAGAAGTTAATATAGGCCGGGAGAATCGCCAACAGGTCAATGATGGCACCGCCACTACGGATCCATAACCATCGGTTTTTCCATGCACCTTCAAAGGGGTCTTTTTCCGCAATGGCCCAAAATCTTAATAAATATTCCAGGGTAAAAATAAAGATCGAGAATAATTCAAAGGCATCAAACAGCAGCTGATAGGATTGATAGAGGTCATTGATTGATTCAAGTAAAACGGCAGCAGTATTCCCAATAATCAATATAATCAGAAATATATTGATGACGCGACTTAAGATGCTTTCGTGTTCTTCATTATGCAAATTGTCATAAATAAATCTGCGAAGCTTATACCAGGCCTTGAATTCCATAACAGTGCATTACGGTGCGATAAGATGCTTTGAGTTTAGCGCAAGCCCGGCCATCGAAAGGAAATTTTTAAAAAATTAATCAGAACTGTGGGGTGGTGATTATCCTGGACTTTTAGGGCTAAAGCGAGTGTGCACGACTCTAAAATCCCCAAAGCATTCTGGTAAATCTCACTACGGAATACTTGAACGATACCGATACAATACTGCTTCAACAAATACCCTGTTGTCTTTGGCAGTTACTCAAACAGTACTTGCTCGTCCGGGCAACAGATCCTTAATCTGTTCCCACTGATCATCTCTTAATGCATAGCGTTTAGTCATGAAAAAATAATGAGGACAGATTAGATTTTCTTAAGCTAATTGGTGACAGGCCTAGTTGCATCAAGTGATCTTTTTTCTCTGGCATTTTTGTTTTCATAGAGGGGTCTTATTATTTTTATACCTGTTTCTATGCTAAAAATTAAAAGTGCGTTGTGATCGCCTGATCATAAACTTGAGAATACAGAGAAGGTTTTTGTTGAAGAAAAAGTTATTTGTATAAACAAAGGAAGTGATTTGAATTGGTGATATCTTTATTGGATGTTGAAAAGTAAGAATTTTTATTTCAAAAAATCTCTAGGGTTTTCGATTGTATTGAATTGATTTCAATGCGAAGCCCATAGGGCTGTCGGGCATTGAAAGAGAGCTGATAGCCATACTGTTTTAACAGGTTAGCGGTCAATGCCAGTCCTAAACCATGGCCGTGCTGCTGAGCAGATTTGCGCCAGAAGCGTTGTCCTAAATGTTGGATATCCTGTGCTGTCAGTTGCTGTCCATCATCTTCAATCACTAGGCAACCAGACTGCATGGAAATCCAGATATGGGCAGCCTGTGCATGCAGCAGGGCATTTTCAAGCAGATTTTTCAGTACGGTATACAGCACAAATTCAGGCAGCTGAATTTCGCCCAAGTTGTCCCAGTTTACCTGTATTTTTTTGTTCATTTCTGGATAGCGTGTACCTAAGTCTGCAAGAACTTTCTCAAGTGTGGGGCGAAGCCAGATGGCCTCAGGCATTGCCTGGATACTGTTTTCTGATTGGGTCAGCAATAAAAGCTGCTCGAGTAACAGCGTATAACGCCGGATACTCTCATTGGCCTGCTGCAAATTATGCTGAATGGATTCAGGCAGGTGCTGCTGCTGACCGATCAGCTGGGCCAGTTGTACATGGGTTTTAATTGCAGTCAGGGGACTGCGTAATTCATGTGCAGCATAGGCACTAAAGGCTTTCTCCTGTTGCAGACTGTCATTGAGTTTCTGAATCAACTGCGTGGAATTGTTGACAAAAGGCTGTACTTCTTGGGGAATACTTGCAGGCTTGAGCTGCATTAAAAAATCAGCCACCTCTGAATAGCTAAGGTTTTTCTGGTTCAGGTATTGACTGAGCTGATCCAAAGACCGGAACTGTCTGCGGATAATAAAGATGATCAGGGCAATACAGATCAGCAGTGAGAAGACCAAGGGAATCAGTACGGACTGCAGAATCTGCTGTAGTAAGGTATCCCTCAAGAACATACGTTCTGCTGCCACCACCTGAATATCGCCACGACGCAGAACATAACTGCGCCATTCCGTATCACCCTGCTGCCAGGTGCTGAATCCTTCTGGTCGCTGGCTTAAATTTTGGGGGGCACCGCGTGTTTTGGCAATCACCTGATTACCTAACGAGATGTCAGAGCTAAAAAGAGAAACTTCACAGGCAATTAACTGGTTTGCATCATCATTCTTGGCTAATTTGGATAAGGTTGCATCCCCTAGACTATCCAGTGGTAACTGCTGAATCAGCCGGGCAACCATTTGTGCAGATGCCGATAAGCGTTGATCCAGTGTGTCTTGTAAGCGTTGTTTCAGGTCAATATACAGCCATGAAAATACTGCACTCCACAGCACAATAAACACGGCCAAAAGGCTCATGACCAAACGCCATTTCAAGCTGTGACTAAACATGACGCTGCTCAAACGGTTTGAAAATATATCCCACACCACGAATGGTCTGAATTAAATCTGGATGCAGTTTTTGTCTCAGGTGATAAATGTGTACATTCAGGGCATTGCTCTCGATAGCGTCCTGAAAACCATAGAGCTTGTCAATAAGCTGTTCATTTTTCAGGATCTGGTTGGGGTGGCTCATCAGGGTTTCCAGCAGGCTGAATTCACGGCGAGATAAATTCACGGTCTGGTCTTGATAGATCACAGTCTGGGTATCCCGATTTAGAACCAGTTCATCAAATTGCAGGGTATTGGAGGCAAAGCCGCGGTGGCGACGGGTGAGGGCATGAATCCGGGCAATCAGTTCCTCCAGTTCAAAGGGTTTGGTCAGATAGTCATCGGCACCGGCATTCAGGGCCTGAACACACTGATCGGTCCGCAGCCGCGCCGTCAATACCAGTACCGGGAGATCAATCTGGTCGCGCCGCCAGCTGTGCAGCAAGTCCAGACCATCCTGATCCGGCAGGCCTAAATCCAGTAAACACAAATCGACTGCACTATGCCGGATAAAATAATCTGCAGCACGTGCGTTACTGACATGCTCCACTGAAATATTTAGATAGTTCAGAGCAGCACAAATGCTCTGTGCGATATAGGGATCATCCTCAACCAATACAATAAACATAGAACATCCTGATCAAACTGCCATTATTTTATAAATGATTTGGGCTGTTAATGTTGCCTTAATTTTAGTTTTTCAATAATGCAGTCCTAACAGGAGGAGATCAGCTGGATGTTGAAGTGGATATTGGGTGCCGTGATCGGCGGTGGAATCATGACGGGAACTGCACATGCAGACTTTTTACCACCAGATCAGGCATTTCAGTTTCAGGTGGTTTCTACAAGCCAGGATCAGGCAGAGCTTAGCTGGAAAATCGCAGATGGCTATTACTTGTATCATGACCAGCTTAAAGTGTCTCATCAGCAGACCCCAGTCAAGTTGGCACTGCCCAAACCCGAAGACAAAGATGACCCCAATTTCGGTTTGACCCAGGTCCATTATGGACAAGTCAAAACCAATATGAAGGTTCAGCCCAACCAGAAGTTTGTGGTGCAGTGGCAGGGCTGTGCAGAAAGCGGTTTATGTTATCCGGTACAACGCACCACAGTAAAAACTGATGCAGATGGTTTATTTCCAGCGCAAAACTTGAGCAAAACCCCAAAACTGCTGACCAGCACTGTACCGCCAGAAGCAAACGAAAAAATTCTGACTGCTCAGAAAGATGAGCTCCAAGCTATAGAGCAAACTCCAAGTACAGATAAAGCATTGACCGAAGAAAAGGTAGAGGAAATACAAGTCGCTGCAGTTTCTGAACCTGTGGTGCAGCCTGAGGTGGAATTAACAGAGAAAAATGACCAGCTCATTGCAGACCCTAAAAATCAAACTTCGTCAGCAGGCATGAATAGTCAGTGGAACAATGACCAGTATTTTTTAAGTCTGCTGTCAGAACAAGGTCTGTTAATTAATGCCCTGATTTTTCTCGGGCTTGGCATTCTGCTGGCATTTTTACCATGTTCTTTACCTTTAATTCCAATTTTAACGGGAATTCTGGTTCAGCAGCACCGGGGCTACCGTGCGGCACTGATTGCACTGGTTTTCGTTTTGGGTATGGCACTGGTCTATGCGGTCATGGGACTTGCTGTGGCACAGCTCGGTTACAGTTTTCAGCGCTGGTTTCAAAGTCCGGTATTCATCAGTATTTTCAGCATTCTGTTTGTTTTGTTCGCACTTAATCTGTTCGGAGCATTTCAGCTGTCCTTACCCCAAGGCATGTTGCAGCGTCTGGATCAATGGCAGCAAAAGCAGAAGGGTGGCACGCTGATTGGTGCCGGTCTTATGGGCATGATCGCGGCACTGATTGTCGGGCCATGTATGAGTGCACCGTTGGCCGGTGCCTTAATCTATGTGTCTCAGCTTAATCAACCAATGCTGGGAGCCAGTTATCTGTTCGTCTTAGGCCTTGGGCTGGGCTTGCCACTATTTATTGCTGCCGTATTTGGGTCCCATCTTTTACCCAAGCCTGGTATCTGGATGGATCGCCTGAAGTTTAGTTTTGGCTTTGTCATGCTGGCGCTGGCCTTGTATTTCGCCCGTCCACTATTGCCCGGCATTTTATACCTGAGCCTTTTGGGTGTGGTACTGATCACCTGTTCAGGCTACTTCTTGTTCAAGATGCTGCCTCATGTGCATCGGTCTGTAGCGAAAATAGGCCTGATGCTGCTCAGTGGTTTACTGGTCTATGCAGGAGGCATGCAGCTCTACCATGTCTGGAGTCAGGTACAGGTGGCCCATGTAGAATCACGGCTTGAATGGCAGAAGGTCAGTACAGCCGCACAATTGCGACAGGTTTTAGTTAAACATCCTGCACACCCGGTGGTGATTGATGTCTATGCAGACTGGTGTGTGGCCTGTCAACCGATTGAAAAGGATGTGATTCCACGTAGTGATGTCCAGACGGCTTTACAAAATGTGGTTCGTATCAAATTAGACCTGACCCACTATCATCCAAGTCAGGATGAGCTGCTAAAAGAATGGCAAATCCTCGGACCACCCACCTTCATATTTCTAAATGCAGCGCATCAGGAACAGCGAGACTTGCGTTTAACCGGAAGCTTTAGCGCGACACATTTACTAGGCACATTGCAGCAACTGCAAGGAGAGCAACCATGATGATTTCCAGTGATGCACTGCATCTGGGACCTTTGATGTTGCCCTGGGCACTTATTATTGTTGCCACTGGCTTGATGCTGTTATCTGCCATCCTGTTTGGATTAGCCAGAAAGTATTCATGGTCTAAACAGCAGCTTGGGCAAAGTCAGGATTTGCTCTGGAGCAGTTTTTTGCTGGGGATGCTGGGTGCGCGTCTTATTTTCGTTCTGCTCAATGCCGAGCTGTATTTTGCAGCACCCATCGACATACTGAAAATCCAGGACAAAGGTTTCCATTTATGGGGAGGGGTGCTGCTTGGTGCTTTGTGGTATGTCATTCGAAACAGACAGCTGCAGACCCGATTCAAAGCCATCTTGTTGATCATATTGGTACTCTGGATCGGGCTTGGGCTCGCGTTCAAATCCAGTCTAAAAACTGAAGCAGCGTTTCCTGATCTCGCCTTTGCTGGACTAGAACAGGAGCGTCTGGGTACAGACAAGGTTTCACTCAGCCAATTCATTGGCCAGCCCACGGTAATTAATTTGTGGGCGAGCTGGTGTCCGCCGTGTCACCGTGAAATGCCGGTGTTGGCTAAAGCAGCCAAGCAGCATCCTCAAGTGAATTTTGTCATGCTCAATCAGGGTGAGGAGGTAGCCACCGTAAATGCCTATTTAAGAAAACATCAGTTTCAATTTAAACATGTCCTGCTGGACCCATATGGTGAACTACCCCAGCAGCTGAATAGTTTCGGCCTGCCAACGACGCTGTTTTTTAATGCTCAAGGTCAGCTGGTCGAGCGGCATATGGGGGAACTCAGTCCGGCCATGTTGCAGCAATATTTAAACAAGATTTCAGATCAACCTTAAAAAACGGAAGGACGTAGTATGAATAAAATTAACCAGGTGCTTGGTGCAGGCATGTTTCTGATCATGAGCATGCACACGCAGGCAAATATTAAACAGAATATTGAAAAACAGGGTTTTGTGTTTGTAAAACAGATTCCGGCACCACAAGGAATGACCGGCTGGGTGGGGCATGAAGACCAGTACTCCAATACGGTATTTATCTCCAATGATGATAAATACTATATCAAGGGCGAACTGTTTGATGCACAAGGGAAAAGCCTTTCCAATGAGCAGATTGAAAAGCATATGAAAAAAGCGGTATTGGACGATGTATGGAAAACCCTGGAAAAATCGACCTGGATCCAGGATGGCAAGCCAGATGCACCACGGGTGGTTTATGTCTTTTCCGATCCGAATTGCCCATATTGCTATAAATTCTGGCAAGCGGCTCGGCCTTGGGTCGAATCAGGCAAGGTACAGTTGCGTCATATTCAGGTCGGTGTGATCCGTCAAGAAAGCCGTGGCCAGGTGGCCACATTGTTAATGTCGAAAAATCCAGCAGCAGTTTTTAATGATATAAACAAGAATAAAGGCAAAAAGCAGCTCAAGAAAATGGAAAAGATTCCTGCCGAAATTGCTGCAAAAATTGATGCCAACCAGGCCCTAATGGGGAAATACGGCTTTTTCTCCACACCGTCGATGGCCTGGAAAAATAATCAGGGTGAATTTAAATCCACTCAAGGCCTGGCGATGGACGTCAAGGAAATTTTTGAACAATAAGATTGGATGAGATATGTCAACTTTGGATCATCCACGGATACTGTTTGCTTTGGAATGAACCGCTCTGGCATGAAACCGGAGTGGTCTGACATTAATTGCATTGGGTTTGTGATTAAAAAAACCAACCGGCTATTGTAATTAGTCGATCATCAACGTTATGCATAAAAAATAGCCTATGCACAGTGGATGGGGATTGCGGTGATTGTGTTTACATGTTGGTCAATATGGCCTCAATCCTACAATATCGATGGGGATTGCCATCCCTACGACCGGCGGAGTTTATCAATGGTTATTATACCCAGCATCCTGTATGGCTGTACTAAGCGGATTAATTCGCACAATACAGCTCGTACAGTTTTTGCATCAGGCTCAAGACCTTGGGATCACTCAGACGATAGAAAATCTGTTTACCCTCACGTCGGGTGCTGACCATGTCACCCTTACGTAGCACAGTCAGCTGTTGTGAAAGTGTGGGTTGATGAATGTCGGTAGATTCTTCAATTTCCTGAACATTCATTTCCCCATCGACCAGGACACATAAGATTTTCAGACGATCAGGATTGGCCAAAACTTTTAGGCATTGGCTGACGAAATCGACTTGAGAAAAATCAATTTTGGCATTTTCAGCAATCATATCCATAAATGTCCTCACAACTTTTGATGTAGCCCATGCAGTTTACATAATTTACCATAAAACTGCTTGATTAATATTTTTTATTATATAATATAAAGAAGTATATTGTATAGGGATTAATTCATCATGCATGACTTCCTCATCGCATTTATTGGCGGCTTAATGCTCGGGCTTTCCGTGGTTGGCTATCTTTACGTCAATGGCCGTATTGCAGGGATCAGTGGTTTGATTGGGCAAGTCTTAAACTCAAAAACCATGTTTAAAACACCTGCAATCTGGTTTTTATTAGGTTTGATCCTCACACCGTTTATTTATGGTCTGTTTGTACAACCTGAAATCGAATTGAATGCCAGCCCACTGATGATGATTGTGGCAGGTCTGCTGGTGGGCTTTGGGACACGTCTGGGTTCGGGCTGTACCAGTGGTCACGGAATTTGTGGCATCAGTCGCCTGTCTAAGCGTTCTATCATCGCGACCATGACTTTCATGTTTGCAGGTTTTGTCGCTGTTTATATTATCCGTCATATCACAGGAGCATTCTAAAATGAAAAATGTGTTTGCCTTTTTATTTGGTGCGCTGTTCTCTGTGGGGCTGATGGTATCGGGCATGTCCAATCCGGAAAAAGTACTCGATTTCCTGGATCTGTTTGGCGATTGGGATGCCAGTCTGGCCTTTGTCATGATGGGCGCGATTGCTGTGGCCTTTATTCCCTTCCAGAAAGCATTACGTACGGCGCAACCAAAAACAGTTTTTAATGAACCCATTGATTTACCTAAAAATAATCAGATAGATAAAAAACTGATCACGGGTGCGGTTTTATTTGGTGCAGGTTGGGGCATTGCCGGCATCTGTCCGGCACCAAGTTTCACCTTGATCGGTTTAGGCCACTATCAAGTGCTCTATTTTATTGTAGCAATGCTGGTGGGTGTATGGATTCACCGTAAATGGTCAGGAGCTTAACGATGTCAAACTTACCTATAGTAAAAGATTTTTTTCACGAAGATACCAATACCTTCAGTTATGTTGTACGTGATCCGGCGACCAAAGCCTGCGCTATTATTGATAGCGTTCTGGATTATGATCCGGCATCGGCAAGTACCTCAACTGTTCATGCCGATAAGATTATTGCCTATATTAAAGAGCAGGGTTTAACGGTTGAGTGGATTCTCGAAACCCATGTCCATGCTGATCATCTGACTGCAGCGCAATATCTTAAAGCTGAGTTAGGTGGCAAGATTGCCATGAGCCAGAAAATTGGCATTGTACAGGAAACTTTTGGCGCGATTTATCATCTGGATATTAAACAATGGAATGCCCAGCAGCTCTTTGATTATTTATTTGAAGATCATGAGTCGTTCCAAATCGGAACATTGAAGGCCTATAACATTCCAACACCGGGACATACGCCTGCTTGTCTGAGTTATGTGATTGGTGATGCGGTTTTTGTGGGTGATACCCTGTTTATGCCAGATTATGGTACAGCACGTTGTGACTTTCCGCGAGGCAGCGCAGAACAGCTTTATGATTCGGTACAAAACCTGTTTCAGTTGCCAGAAGATACCCGGGTCTTTTTATGTCATGACTATTTGCCTGAAACACGTGAATCGTATGTGTGTGAATCTGATATCCAGACACAAAAGACACAGAATATTCATATTCATCAGGGAGTCAGCAAAGCTGAATTTGCTCAGATGCGAAATCAACGAGATTCAGGACTCAATATGCCTAAGCTGATTCTACCGGCGATTCAGATCAATATGAAAGCAGGGCAGTTTCCTGAGCCAGAAGAAAATGGTGTTTCTTACCTCAAGCTTCCTCTTAACTACTTCAAATAAGCTTGTGTCGTGATTCAACAAAAAGTTCAACCTTTATTGAATCACTTTTGTGGATAAGGGAGAGGGCGATGTGGGCATTAATACTTGAAGGGCTGGTTATCGGAGTGCTATTGGGTTTGACTGGTGCCGGTGGCGGCATTCTGGCTGTACCGGCACTGATGGCGAGTCAGGGTTGGACCGTGGCCCAAGCTGCGCCGGTGGGATTGCTTGCAGTCACGCTGTCCGCCTTGGTCGGAACGTTCGAGGGTTTGTTCAAGCGTATTGTGCGTTATCGTGCTGCGCTCTGGATCGCGCTGATCAGTATTCCTTCAGCCCGTTATGGCGTACATCTGGCTGATATCGTTTCTCCGGTCTGGCTAACGCTGGCTTTCAGTCTGGTGATGCTGATTGTGGCTTACCGGATCTTCTTTAATAAAGTGACCGATCATGGCAATGCACCGTGTAAGGTCAATCAAACCACCGGTCGTTTGATCTGGAATGTCAAAACTGCTTCGTTCCTGGCAGGTATTGGTATCGTGGCAGGTTTATTAACCGGTCTATTGGGGGTTGGGGGGGGTAATTGTTCCAGCCCTGCGTAAATTCACCGACCTTGATATGCGCAGTATCGTTGCGACTTCCCTGATGATTATTTTCCTGATTGGTGGGGTCAGTATTTCTGCACACGTGCTGGATGGCTTTCAATATCCTGTTTCGGTTACGCTGACCTTTGTCCTGGCCTGTATTATCGGAATGTTAATTGGACGCAGTTTGATGCAGCGGATTGACAGTAACAAGGTACAGAAAATATTTGCCACTACCGTGGTTGGAGTGGCGATGTATTTAATCTATTCAGCACTCATGGGCTAAACCAACCGGTTTGGAACTTCAACTCAAACGCTTTCAATCTACCTGAGCATCGTTTATACAAAATATAATTTTAATGGCCGAGGAAGAATGAAAATGATGAAAACTGCAGAGCAATTGATCCAGAATGCAAAAAGCCGGATTCAGGAAGTCAGCGTAAATGAACTGTTTGAAGCGATGCAAAACCATCAACCAATTGCTCAACCATTTTTATGTCAGCAACATGTCCATTCGATAAAGTAGAACAACTAATTTCACCAAATTGGTTCATCACGATATGTAATTTACAGCCATAAAACCAACCCATAGAACTTTTGCCACGTGATGCGATTTGGGCTAATGATTTATGGCATTGAATACGTTGATTTTTACAAACAGGTAGCGTTGTTGAATCAATCTATAAGTATTGTTTATCTTTGCCTTTCATCAAAGCTACATACAGGGCACGTAGTGCTAATTCATGCCTATTGATCAAGTGAATCATGCGTTGGCAGCAAGGCAAGTGCTTAAATAAAAAGCTTTTATCCAGCTTTAGCCATGTAAAAAAGGCTTTGAAATTATTGAAATGAGAACATTTGTACCAAATGGTGATAAAGCAGATTTCTGAAATTGTGAGCTGAGCATTTCTGATTCTTAGAGAATGATGACTTTGTTTGAGGAACTTCCAATAAGTTGCTTCAAATTTAAGAAAGAAATCATCAATTAAGCAGAATCGGTACTATTGAACATCAGGACTAGAGTTGTGAGTTTGGTTTGGTAACTCAACTGATGGCTCTAGTCCTCTTATTTTTCAAGTCAATTTCTTATCCGTGATTCGGGTTAAATTATTTAAATGATGATTCATTCTGTATTCAGATCTTCATAAATTTAAAGGATACTTATTAGGGATATATTCTGTTTTAGACTTAATTCAGGATGCATAAATGAAGTACTCATTTATACAGCAGGCTTTCACTGGTCCCGTGGACATCGTAGGGGATATTCATGGTGAGATTGCCGCGCTGGAACAACTGATCCAGGTATTAGGTTATGACCGGAATGGTCATCATCCAGAACAGCGCAAACTAATTTTTGTCGGTGATCTATGTGACCGGGGGCAAGACAGTGTTGCGGTGATCAAACGCGTCAAACAGCTGGTAGATGAAGGCTATGCACAATGTGTGATGGGTAATCATGAATTGAACCTATTGACCGATACTTTGCGGGAAGGCAATGGCTGGTTTTTTGGTTCACCGCATCAGGATGATCTGAAACCTTTTGATTCGATCCAAGCCTCAATCAAAGATCGACAATGGATTCTGGATTTTTTAAATAGCTTACCGTTGGCCTTGGAGTCGGAGCAGCTGCGTGTTGTACATGCCTGTTGGCATCAAGGATCAATTGATCAATTACGCAATTCTGGTTTTACTTCGCTTGGCGAAGCCTATGCTGATTTCGTTCAACATACAGCGCTGGATCTGCAAGCCTTAGGTATTAATGAATTCATCCAGATAGAGCAGCAACGCTACCAACACCAGTTCAAAGACCCGGCTGCAACTTTACCTTTATTGCAACATCTCGCAGAAAAAGAGCTACGTGAGCAAATGCACAATCCGATTCGGGTCATTACTTCTGGTGCGGAAAAAATCGCCTTAGAACCGATTTATGCCGGTGGAAGGTGGCGGATGATCGACCGCGTGCCATGGTGGGACAGCTATACCGACCAAATTCCAGTCATTACTGGACATTATTGGCGGAACTTTAAATCTACTGAAGAAAAAACCGGTTTACTCAAATCGATCGATGCACTGCAATGGTATGGACAGCAACAAAACGTATTTTGTGTGGATTATTCAGTGGGTAAACGCTATCTCGATCGTCAACAGGGTGTCGCGTTCAGACATCGACTCGGCGCCTTAAGATTTCCAGAAAATATCTTGAGCTTTGAAGATGGCAATCAGTATTCAGTTCAGCGGTTCTGAGAAAAGGTAATTTTCTGATACAAAAAAAGCAGCTTTTCCAGCCGCTTTTTTTACAGAATCTAGATTTTATTCTGCTTCGATTATTTCATAATCATGGGTGATTTCAACACCGCCATCAGACAGCATTTTGCTGGCAGAGCAATATTTTTCAGCAGAAAGTTCTACGGCTTTTGCGACCTGTTTCTCTTTAATCGCTTTGCCGGTCACTACAAAATGCAAGTGAATTTTCGTGAATACTGCCGGAATTGTATCTGCACGTTCAGCCTTTAATTCGCAGCGTACATCGGTAATATCCTGACGAGCCTTCTTTAAAATGGTAACAATATCAAAAGACGCACAACCGCCCAGACCCGTTAAAAGCAGTTCCATAGGACGGGGACCACGGTTTTCACCACCGTATTCAGCTGAACCATCCATGATAAGGCTATGACCACTTTGAGTTTTTGCTTCAAAAGCAACATTCTCTAACCAATGAACGCTTGTTTGCATTGCAACTACCTAAAAAAAGCTATAAATTTGTCAAGTAACTGTACACTAACATAAATTGGGTTGATACGGAATTTCAATCCCACTGTGTGACAAGTTCACATTAGGTCTTGTGCGATCTATAAATTATCCATAATCGGAACTGTTAGCATGACTTCAAACTTTTCACAATTAAGCACTGATGCGCTTTCTCCGGGGCAATTACCAGAATCCGTGAAAGCACTGTTAAAACGTGCATATATTAATCGTTATCCAAAACGTACCACGATCATTGATGCAGGATCAGAATCTAAATCTTTATATTTAATTCTGAAGGGGTCTGTATCTATCATTCTTCGTGAAGATGATGATCGTGAAATTGTCGTGGCTTATTTAAATGCGGGTGACTTCTTTGGGGAAATGGGTCTATTCGAGGTTAATCCACAACGTACTGCGGAAGTTCGTACGCGTGATGTGTGTGAAATTGCCGAAATTACCTATGAAAACTTTCACGAAATCAGCAAGCAATATCCTGATCTGAGCTATGCGGTATTTGCTCAATTAGTACGTCGTTTGAAAAATACCACACGTAAAGTCACTGATCTGGCATTTATTGATGTTTCAGGCCGGATTGCACGTTGTCTGATCGACCTGTCTTCACAGCCAGAAGCGATGATTTTGCCAAATGGTCGTCAGATCCGTATTACCCGTCAGGAAATTGGTCGCATTGTTGGCTGTTCCCGCGAAATGGTCGGACGTGTACTAAAAACCCTGGAAGAGCAGGGCATGATCGAAACCGATGGTAAAGCCATCCTGATCTTTGATGCTTCATTAGAAGAAGCATCTGAAGCAGTGGCAGATGGTGCCATAGACGAATAATCCAGATATTAAAAAGCAAATCTTCGGATTTGCTTTTTTTATGCGTCATTACTCAATACATAAAAATTTAGAACAAGCTTCTCAGAAAAGATGATTTAAGTCTCCCTTATAATTCCGATAGGCTATAGCCCACTTAATCTCAATTCACTGAATAAAATTCACAGGATGTTTTTATGCAATTCAGACCGTTGGCGGATACCGGCATTCTTTTGCCAGAAATTTGTTTGGGCACCATGACCTTTGGTGAGCAGAACACGCAAGAACAGGCTTTTCAGCAACTGGATTATGCCTTAGATCAGGGACTGTATTTCTGGGATACTGCGGAAATGTACCCGGTACCGCCAAAACCCGAAACGCAAGGTGCTACCGAGCGTATTATCGGGAACTGGATCGCTGCACGTGGTGGCCGTGACAAACTTTTTTTAGCCTCAAAAATTGCCGGACCCTCACAAGGTGGTAGTCATATTCGGGATGGAAAAACCCGTTTTGTTGCCGATGAAATTTCAGCAGCGATTGACCAGTCGTTGTCACGCCTGCAAACGGATTATATTGATCTGTATCAGTTACACTGGCCGCAACGCCCAACCAATTTCTTTGGCAAGCTGGGTTATGGCAATGCTGAAGCGGCAGAAAATCGTGCCGTCACAGATCTCGAAGAAACCCTGACTGCCTTGCAGTATGAAATTAAAAAAAGTCGTATCCGTTATATAGGCCTTTCCAATGAAACCCCGTGGGGCACGATGAAGTTCCTGCATCTCGCAGAAAAATTAGGTTTGTCCAAATTCGTCAGCGTGCAAAACCCCTATAACCTGCTGAACCGTACTTATGAAATTGGCATGTCAGAAATTGCCCGATATGAAAATGTAGGTTTGTTGGCGTATTCACCTTTGGCATTTGGTTATCTGACCAGTAAATTCCGTCATGGTGCGCGTCCTGCCAATGCACGTGTAACGCTATTCTCCCGCTTTAGCCGCTATAGCAATCCGCAAAGTGAATGGGCAACCGAGCAATATGCCCAGCTGGCAGAACAGCATGGCTTAAGTCTCACTCAATTGGCTTTGGCCTTTATCAAGCAGCAGTTCTTTGTGACCAGTACGATTATTGGTGCCACCAATCTGGATCAGCTGAAAGAAAATATTCAGGCATTTGAAATTGATCTGTCTGAGGAAATACTGAAAGGTATTGAGGCAATTCACCGTCAGCAACCGAATCCGGCACCATAATCATGGTGTTGTTATTTTAAAGCACCCTCCAAGCGAGGGTGTTTTAATTTTATGAGAAATTAAATTTGATGATAAACAACATGGCCGGAAAACAATAAAAGCAGCATAATCGAAATAAGACGCATCAAGATGATTTGATAAAAATGAATAGTGAAACAGGTATTTCTAAATCCCAAGTATTAGCTATAGCAGTATTCAACTTAGCTGAGCAGTTGCAACTGAAAGAATTCGAACTTGCATTGATTCTGGGTTTATCTGAGGCGGAATTATCTCTGGTTATAAATGAAAAAGAATTAGAACCAGATACTACAGCAGGCGAAAAAGCTATAGCTTTAGTAAATATCTATCAAAAGTTATTTAGCTTGCATGGTGGAGACTTGAGCTGGATGCGCCATTTTATCAATTCACCTAACAAGCTTTTGAATCATCAAACGCCAAGATCCTTGATGCAAAAAGAACATGGTTTGAGTGAAGTATTGCGATTACTAGGAAGGTTGCAACCGTACTAAAAATATCTCTCTATTCTCTACTAAGCTGAAAAATAGCAGAGTAAATTAAATAAAATATGAATTGTTTATCTTCACCTTAAAAATTCTTCTAACCTCACTTGAAATATGATTTGATTACACCAATATTATTATTAAAGACTGTCTAAATGTTTATATTAAGTTTTTGAAAAATATATAAAAATGATTTGAAATTTTATCAAGTGCACCCATATATCCATCAAGTAGAAAATTTGTTGTGAGGAATAACAAGAATGCGTTTTGAAAAATTTACCAATCGCCTGCAGCAAACCCTTTCCGATGCACAATCGCTGGCCATGAGTAAGGATCATACCTCCATTGATGGGATCCATATCTTGGCCACCTTGATGGATGAAGCATCCAATGTCAGCCTGCTGCAACAGGCCGGTGCTAATCTGCGTGAGCTACAAACCAAGCTGCAAACAGCATTGAGCAATGCGGCAACCCTGACCAATCCATCAGCAGATATCAACCTCAGTCCTGAAGCGGCAAAAGTATTGCATCTGGCAGACAGCTTTGCGCAAAAAGCCGGAGATGAGTTTTTATCTACGGATTGGGTGCTGTTGGCGCTGGCAGAAACCGGAAATACCAAAACCTTATTAAATAGTATTGGCGTAAAGGCAGAGACTTTAGGCCAAGTGATTAATCAATTTCGAGGCGATGAAAAAGTCATGAGCAATAATCATGAAGATCAGCGTGATTCACTGAATAAGTACACCATTGATTTAACTGAACGTGCGTTGGCAGGCAAGCTTGATCCTGTGATTGGCCGTGATGATGAAATCCGCCGTACCATTCAGGTCTTATCACGCCGTACCAAAAATAACCCGGTACTCATCGGTGAGCCAGGGGTCGGTAAAACTGCAATCGTCGAAGGTCTGGCGCAGCGGATTATCAATGGTGAAGTGCCTGAAGGACTCAAAGGTAAACGTGTTTTATCACTTGATCTGGGTTCTTTGCTGGCCGGTGCCAAATACCGCGGTGAGTTTGAAGAGCGCTTAAAAGCCGTTCTGAAAGATATTGCCAAACACGAAGGCGAAATCATCCTGTTTATCGACGAGTTGCATACCCTGGTGGGTGCTGGTAAAGGTGATGGCGCGATGGATGCCGGCAATATGCTTAAACCTGCGCTGGCCCGTGGCGAACTGCGCTGTGTCGGTGCCACCACACTGGATGAATATCGTCAGTATATTGAAAAAGATGCAGCGCTGGAACGTCGTTTCCAGAAAGTGCTGGTGGATGAGCCAAGCGTGGAAGATACCATTGCGATTCTGCGTGGTCTGAAAGATCGCTATGCGACCCATCACGGGGTACAGATTCTGGATTCAGCCATTATTGCTGCTGCGAAAATGTCACATCGTTATATCACTGACCGTCAGTTGCCGGATAAAGCTATTGACCTGATTGATGAAGCAGCATCGCGCATCAAAATGGAACTCGATTCTAAACCAGAAGCTCTGGATAAACTGGAACGCCGTCTGATTCAGTTAAAAATGCAGCTGGAAGCGGTGAAAAAAGATGAAGACTCAGGTGCCAAAGCTGAGATTCAATACTTGTCCGATCAGATCGCCACAGTTGAAAAAGAGTATCATGACCTGGAAGAAGTCTGGCGTGCAGATAAAGCGCTGGTCGAAGGCAATAAAGATGTACAGATCAAACTGGATCAGGCTCGTATTGCACTGGACAAAGCGCAACGTGAAGGTGATCTGGCTGAAGCAGCACGGTATCAATATGGTGTCATTCCGGAGTTGCAAAAACAGCTGGAACGTATTGAAGCAGCTGAAGAAAGCGAAGCGCCAAAACTGCTACGTGATAAAGTCACTGACAATGAAATTGCAGAAGTGGTCAGTGCAGCCACCGGTATTCCGGTTGCGAAAATGTTGCAAGGTGAGCGTGACAAGCTGCTGCATATGGAAGAATTCCTGCATAACCGTGTAGTGGGTCAGGATGAAGCCGTGGTAGCGGTATCCAATGCAGTACGTCGTTCACGTGCAGGCTTGTCAGATCCAAACCGTCCAAGTGGATCCTTCCTGTTCCTGGGTCCAACGGGTGTGGGTAAAACAGAATTGACCAAAGCTCTGGCAAATTTCCTGTTTGACAGCGATGATGCCATGGTGCGTATCGATATGTCAGAATTTATGGAAAAACATTCGGTGAGCCGTTTGGTCGGTGCGCCTCCGGGCTATGTCGGCTATGAAGAAGGCGGTGTACTGACTGAAGCCGTACGTCGTAAACCGTATAGCGTAATCTTGTTCGATGAAGTCGAAAAAGCGCATCCGGATGTGTTTAACATCTTGCTACAGGTGCTGGATGATGGCCGTTTGACTGACTCGCAAGGTCGGGTAGTGGACTTTAAAAACTCGGTCATTGTCATGACATCGAACCTGGGTTCGCAGGATGTACGTGAACTGGGCGGTAATGCCACTAAAGAAGAAGTGCGTACGGTGGTGATGAATGCGGTATCGGAACATTTCCGTCCGGAATTTATTAACCGTATTGATGAACTGGTAGTGTTCCATGCGCTGGAAAAAGATCAGATTCGCGGTATTGCTGATATCCAGTTGAATCGCTTGCGTCAACGTCTGGCAGAACGCGATATGCGCTTGTCGGTAGATGATACTGCCTTCGATCAGTTAATCGATGCTGGCTTTGATCCATTGTATGGAGCACGTCCACTGAAACGTGCAATCCAGCAGCGTATTGAAAATGGTCTGGCGCAGAAAATCCTGGGCGGAGAATTCCAGCCGGGCGATACCATTCTAGTGAAAGCTGAAGCAGGTGAGTTAATCTTCGAAAAAATGAAACTGAACTAAACCGGTTTTCCTTGCAACAAAAAACCCAGCCTAGGCTGGGTTTTTTTAATCTTATTTTTAACTTCCTTCATCAAAGCACTTTTCATTTTTTGCGGCGAGCTTTAAAGCATTGCTTCAAACTCACCTCAGGAAAAATAAAGAAGATATCAATCGTGATGAAGACAGTTAATTCATCATCAAATTACACTTGTGGATGACGGATTTTCCAGGCACGGTGAATCTTTTGATTGCGCTTAAAGTCAGGACCAATAGTTTCTTGGGTAATTTCTTCAACATCAAAGAACGCCAGAATTTCTTCATCCATCTCAAAACCGCGATAGTTATTTGAGAAATACAAAGTACCATCTGTTGTTAAGCGGTTCATGGCACGTTTTAACAGGGATAAATGGTCACGCTGTACGTCAAAAGTCCCGGAGAATTTCTTCGAGTTGGAGAAGGTTGGCGGATCGATAAAGATCAGCTCATATTGCTCATGGCCTTCTTTCAGCCATTCGAAACAGTCAGAGGCAAAGAACTGGTGTTGTTCATCAGCGTGATCTACGGTTAAACCGTTCAGCACGAAGTTTTCCTTCGACCAGTTCAAATAAGTATTCGACAGATCGACACTGGTGGTACTTGCAGCACCACCCAAAGCAGCATGTAAACTTGCCGTTGAGGTATAGCTGTACAGGTTCAGGAAGTGTTTGCCTTTGGCCTCACGGGCAATACGCAAACGCATTTGACGGTGATCCAGAAACAGACCGGTATCCAGATAATCGGTCAGGTTGACCAGAATCTTGGCTTGACCTTCCTGAACGATAAAACGCTTGGATGCTGTACTTTGTTTGGTGTACTGGTTTTTACCTTCCTGACGTGCACGGGTCTTGATAAAGATCGCATCACGGCCCAAACCGGTCACGGCACGAATGGCCTGTAAGGCCAGGTTGAAACGTTTCTTGGCTTTTTCCGGATCAATGGTTTTTGGTGGCGCATATTCTTGTACATGAAAACGCTCGCCATACAAATCTACTGCGACATTGAAATCAGGCAAGTCTGCATCATAGAGACGTAAACAATGGATCTGTTCCTTGACTGCCCATTTTTTTAGAGCTTGCATGTTTTTGGTCAGACGGTTGGCAAACTCCATCGCACCTTCAATCGGCTCAAACTGCTGAGGCTGCCAGCTTTCTAGGAATGGACGTACCACCGCCGCAGGTTTAACCGTACCGAAGCGGATATAAATCGGCAATTTACCATTCATCAAACGCAGGATTTGCGGATCATTGAACGCCAGCACATCGGCCTGTTCCACTTGGGATGCAATCACTGCCGCTTTTTGATTCGGGAAATTCTTTTGCAGTAAAGCTGATAAACCGAGGTATAAAGAACGGTTCTGGGCTTTATCACCGAGACGTTCACCATAAGGCGGGTTGGTCACGAAGAATACTTTCTTGCCTTCCGCATGGAAATCTGGCCAGTCATTTAAAGTCCGTTCTTCGATCATGATATTGTCGAGAGCTGCTTCAAAACCTGCCGCGATGATATTTTGACGTGTCGCTTTTACAGCTTCCCAGTCTGCATCGAAGGCATAGAATTGAGGTAATGGATTTTCCATTGCCGCTTGATGGCGTTCAGCTGCTTCAGCTTTAATGCCCATCCAGAGTTCATGATCATGACCATTCCAGCCATTAAAACCGAAACGACGGACCAGACCAGGCGCACGGTCAGTCAAAATCATT
Source organism: Acinetobacter sp. NPDC052428 (assembly GCF_044547685.1). GTDB lineage: Bacteria > Pseudomonadota > Gammaproteobacteria > Pseudomonadales > Moraxellaceae > Acinetobacter > Acinetobacter lwoffii_G. Next base: position 53,303 of record NZ_JBIUAT010000008.1, on the reverse strand, counting down.
AATGATTCAATGATAAACGTTCCTGAACCACACATTGGATCGACAATGATGTCCGGATTAATCTGTTTAAGCTGACCTTTTTGCAGAATTGCAGCGGCCAGGTTTTCCTTGATCGGGGCGTCAGTCATGAAACGGCGATAACCGCGTTTATGCAAAGAGTCGCCAGACAGGTCCAGGCAGTAAGTATGTTCTTTCTTGCCTGCCAGAATATACATGGTGATTTCAGGTTGTTTGGTATCAATGCTTGGACGTTTGCCCACCGCTTCCATAAAGGAATCCACCACACCATCTTTGGCACGTAAAGTCGCAAACTGGGTATTGACCTTGATATCACGCTCGACATGCAAACGAATCGCAAAGGTACTTTGTGGTGCAAAAATCAGCGACCAGTCAAAGCTGAGAGCCCCTTCATATAATTCTTCTGCCACATCACGCGCATCGTGAGAAAATTCAATTTCATGCGTGTGGATCGGCATCAAGACACGTGAAGCCAAGCGTGACCACATGCAGATACGATAAGCATTTTCCAGTGTGCCTTTAAAGGTTAGCCGGCCTGGAAAACGCTCAATATTCTGAACACCTAAGCCTTGTATTTCTTCTTCTAGTAAGGTTTCCAGACCATCGGCACAGGTGACCCAATAATTGCTTAAACGTGGAGAGGTATTCATATAATAGAGAGACCAAAAAAGATAAATAAAAAACTGCGCTAAGTTTACCGTATTTTTATATTGAAAGCTTTTGAAATTCTCTGAAAGGCCGTGGCATGTGATAGAGAAAAATAATATTCACGCTATAAATTGAGAAACTGGTACGCATTTTGCTCTATAAACAGCAAATCAGGCGGTCAGTCGATGGGGAGCGATGGCTGCCTGATTTTTCAATTTTATAATGGGGGTTAAGATGTTAGAGAATCAGTTACGCAACCATGACGCTTTTTCAGTGGCCACTTTAATTTATGCCCGTTTAAGACGGGTCTCGGGCCGGGTGATTGATGCCATCTATCTGGCAGAAAATACCGACTATGCCCGGCATGTGATTCAACTGGCAGAGCAGACTCAAGATCCCGAGTTGAGCCGTTTGATTGGACGATTGAATATGGTCTTGGATTTGCCGCTAACATCTCCGCCATCACAGGCAGAATATAGTCAGCCGGCAGCGCAGGAGGAATTACTCTCGGTCGAACCGGATGAAGACGATATCTATCGTGCACAGGTGTCACATCGTTATATTGGTGCACTGCGTTAAACCTGAGATGGGTGTGAAGGCTCCAGACTGAAGCGCCCGTTGGTTTTGTACTTAAAATCAGCAAGATGCAAATTAGGTTAAATTATCTTATTGAAAAAATACAAAGGAATCTGATTTTTTATTTTTATTGTTCAGATGCTTTTTGTACAAGTAGCAGCATGGCCAACTATAAAAATTCGCCAATCTCTGTATAATATGTTGACTTAACGCATAAGGAATCTCTCATGCACTTGGCGGCATTGCATACACCGAGCCAGATTCAACTCAATAAAGAAGGTAATCTAAAACACTTCTTGACCATCGAAGGTCTTTCTAAAGAAACCCTGACAAAAATATTGGACACTGCGCAGTCCTTTTTTAATGACCAAAATCAGCTGATCACCAATAATTTGCTTGAAGGCAAAACGGTGATGAACCTGTTCTTCGAAAATTCTACCCGTACCCGTACCACCTTTGAAGCCGCTGCCAAGCGCCTTTCTGCCAATGTTCTCAATATCGATATTGCCCGTTCGAGTACTTCCAAAGGTGAAACCCTGCGTGACACGTTATGGAATCTGGAAGCCATGGCGGCCGATATTTTCGTGGTGCGTCATTCATCTTCAGGGGCAGCGCATTTTATTGCCAAGGATGTCTGTCCAACAGTGGCAATTATTAATGCCGGTGATGGCCGTCATGCGCATCCGACTCAAGCGATGCTGGACATGCTGACCATTCGCCGCGAAACCAATAAAAAATTCGAAGAAATGTCGATTGCCATTATTGGCGATATCAAGCATTCACGTGTCGCGCGTTCAGATGTGGCTGCCTTGCAAACTTTAGGTTGCCAGGATATCCGGGTGATTGCACCGAATACCTTGCTGCCATTGGGTTTTGAAGAATATGGCGTTGGTGTTCGTCTATTTAACAATATGGAAGACGGCATCAAAGACTGCGACGTGATCATTACCTTACGTATTCAAAACGAGCGTATTGATTCTCCGGCACTGGCCTCGCAAGCAGAGTTCTACAAAATGTATGGCTTGAATAAAGAACGTCTTGCCATGGCCAAACCGGATTGTATCGTGATGCATCCGGGACCAATGAACCGCGGCGTTGAAATCGACTCAAGTATTGCGGATGGTCCGCAATCTGTGATTTTGAAGCAGGTGACCAATGGTATTGCCGTGCGTATGGCGGTGTTGGCTTTATCGATGCAAGGCCAGTTACAAGAACAAGGTTTGATTGAAGCGATTGCGGGTTAAGGAATAAGTCATGACTATTGTAAAAATTGAAAATGTCCGTGTTCTTGATCCAATCCAAAACACTAATTCTATCCAGACCGTGTATCTGGAAAATGGAAAATTCGTTGCAGAAACAGCAGATGTCTCTGAAACGATAGATGGTCAAGGCAAATGGTTGATGCCAACCATGGTCGATTTGTGTGCGCGTTTACGTGAACCAGGTCAACAGCAACACGGTACGCTTAAGTCTGAAGGGAAAGCGGCTCGTGAAAATGGTATTTTGCACGTATTTACGCCACCCGATTCAAAGCCAATCGTACAAGACAATGGTGCACTGATTCACGGCCTGGTTGAAAAAGCCATGCTGGATGGTGGTATCTATCTTCAAGTGATTGGTGCGCAAACCCAAGGCTTAAATGGTCAACAACCAGCAAATATGGCAGGCTTGAAAAAGGGCGGTTGTACTGCCGTTTCCAATGCCAGTGCGCCGTTTGCCAATGATGACGTGGTACTGCGTACACTTGAATATGCTGCAGGCTTAGACCTGACGGTGGTGTTTTATGCCGAAGAACCACAAATTGCCAAAGACGGCTGTGTACATGAAGGCTTTATTGCTTCACGTCAGGGTTTGCCGATGATTCCGGCACTGGCTGAAACTGTGGCGATTGCCAAATATCTGTTGATGATTGAAGCAACCAAAGTGCGAGCACACTTTGGTCTGTTGTCTGGCGGTGCTTCGGTGGAACTCATTCGTATTGCCAAGGAAAAAGGCTTACCGGTGACCTGTGATGTGGCCATGCATCAGTTACATCTGACCGATCATTTGATTGATGGATTTAACTCTCTTGCACATGTGCGTCCGCCGCTTCGTTCTGAGCAGGATAAAGAATTACTTCGTCAGGGTGTGAAATCAGGCGTAATTGATGCGATTTGTACCCATCATGAACCGCTGAGCAGCTCTGCGAAAATGGCGCCGTTTGCTGAAACGCAGCCAGGATTCACTGCTTTTGATACCTATGTGCCTTTTGGTCTGCAACTGATTCGTGAGGGGTTGTTGACTCCACTGGAATGGGTGGAAAAAGTGACCTTAGCTCCGGCTCGTGTTGCACAAATGGCAGATCGCTGGGTAAATGAATCAGGCTGGGTGCTGCTAGATCCGGAACTGGAATGGACCCTTAATAAAGAAAGCATCGTGTCACAAGGTAAAAATACCCCGCTAATTAATCAAAAAGTGCTGGGTAAAGTTGTTCAAACTTTTGCTGCTTAAGTAATATCAATTTTATAAAAGTCAGCTTCGGCTGGCTTTTTTTATTTTTTGAATTCTGTGTCAGTAAAATGAGTACTTAACAAAAACAGTGAAACTTTATGATATTCATACAATTATTTACATTTTCAAAAAATAGGGATCGTTACACTGATTAAATATTAAACATTAGAAAAATCAAAAGAATGGTGACGATTATGAATATAGATTTTATAGAACGCTTAAAAAGCGATGTTACAGCGATTGTGCTTCAAGGTGAAACCGAGCATTTGTTTGCTAAAGATCAAGCTTTGGCTCAATTCTATCCCATATTTTTAAGTATATTGCGTGCACGTCCCGCCTGGATTGAGAATCTTGGTCAGCAACTTAATCCAAAAATTCATGAATTATTCAATGCAAATCCGGCACTCAAGCAGCAGTTTCTCGATCAATTGGATCAGAGCGCGCCGCAAGACGAAATAGAGCATACCTTGAACCGGTCAATTGTACCGACCATGAATTTTTTACAGACCGAAGCAGGTGCTTCAACTCCGGAAGCGATTAGCCATTTGCTGGAAACCCACGCCGATTCGATTCAGCGCGCATTATCCGTTTGGGCTGGACCTATTCTGGCAGCGCTTGGAGTTTCACCCTTGGCAGGGCAGAATTTAAATCAGGAACCTGTATTGGCGGAGCAGACCATCATTGTTCAGGAAGAGAGAAAAACCGGCTTTTTATGGCCGTTTATTATTTTTCTGATCCTGGCGGGTTTGATCCTGTTTTTGGTTCGCAGCTGTATGCAGGATGATGTTGAAGATTCAAATACCCAAGCGACCAGTGAAGTTGCCGCAGCTCAGCCTGCATCCTTGCGATTAAGTACCGGCAGCAATGGCGAAATTGTCAGTTGCCAATTACAGCTGAATAATCCGCAGTATATGGAAATTCTGCAAAACGAGATCAAACAGATCTTTAATTATAATATTGGTTGTGGCGCGCTGAGCAGTGAGATTTACCATTCAGAATTTATTGATCAGGATACCATTCCATCAGTATTGAAAGCGCTTCAGGGGATGCCAAATGTGTCACTGGACTGGATTGGCAATCAGGTTTCGGTACGTGCAGCAACCAATGCAGAGGCTGAGCGTCTGGCAGCACAAATTCGTAGTCTGGCCAAAAATGTCACTGTGGTTACCCAACAGCCGCTCAATAGAAGTGACGTGATTAATACTGCCAATAGCGAAGCAGAACAAGCTTTGGCCAGTATCAAGACCGATAATGTTAAAGCACTGGATGTGGCGACTGCACTGAATTTACAGATCATTAATTTTGATACGGCATCGACTGAAGTTCCGGAAGTCAATAAATTGGTGCTGGATCAAGCTGCTGCATTATTACAACGTGCACCACAAGTTATCCTGAAAGTTAAAGGACATGCTGATGCTCAGGGCAGCGAAGCAGAAAATAAGGTGCTGTCCGTACAGCGCGCTCAGGCGATTACCAGTTATCTCGTGCAAAAAGGTGTCGATCCTGCACAATTACAGGCGGTTGGAATGGGAGAGGATCAGCCGGTTGAACCCAATGCGACACCTGCCGGACAGTTTCAGAACCGTCGCGTGACCTTTGAGGTCGTGAATACTGAAACGGGAATTGTGCGTGAAGTAGATGATGAAGGTGTGGTTGAGAAGACAGGAAATTAAGAGAGCAGCCTAAATAAAAAAGGACGAATCTTCGTCCTTTTTTATTATCTTAAATTAAGAAAATACCGGCGGGCTATAAGTCAATGTCCGACCAAGGAACCATAGCAGGAACAGTACCAAAGGCAGATGGAAAATCAACTGGGTCACCGTAAATCCAATCACATCTTTGGCTTTTAATTTCAGGATACCCAACATCGGAAGCATAAAGAATGGATTAATCAGATTCGGCAAGGCTTCTGCCGCATTATAAATCTGTACCGACCAGCCCAGATGCACTTTCAGGTCATGCGCAGCCTGCATCACATAGGGCGCTTCGATAATCCATTTCCCTCCGCCAGAAGGAATAAAGAAACCCAGAATCGCCGAGTATAAGCCCATCACAATGGCAAAGGTTTCCTGCGAGGCAATGGAAACAAAGAACTCGGCAATGTAATGTGACAATGACAGATCGGCCGGGTTTAGCGCATTGGTCATCATAAAGGCAATACTGCCATACAGCGGAAACTGGATCAGTACCCCAGAAATGGCGGGTACGGCTTTGGATACCGCATTCAGGAAATTTCGCGGTGTACCGTGTAAGGCCACGCCCAAAATCAGGAAGATAAAGTTATAGGTATTTAAGCTGGAAATGGCCAGAATCGGATTGCTTTTGGAAAATTCGTTAAACATCCAGACTGCGCCCAGAATCACAATCAGAATGCTTAAAATGGGTGAATTTTCCAGCCAATCCCCCGGTCTTTTTTCGGCAGATACTTCCGGTTTTTCTTCTTCAATCTGAATCGGGAAGTGCTCAATGGTTTTAATGTCAGACCCTTTAGGTGCTGACCAGTAAGCAATCGCAATTGAAGCTACAATCAGTACCGCCGTCATGATCATGGATTGCGGCAGGAAAATGGTTTCGGTAAATGGAATCACGCCCGTCAGATTATAAATCGGTTCAGGCAGACTGCTTTTATTGGCCTGTAACTGTGCAGCTGAAGAACTGATGCCCAGTGCCCAGGTCGCACCCATCCCGATAATCGCGGCAGCCGCAGCAGCGCGGTAATCCATGTTAAGCTCTTTACGCTGTGCCAGTGCAATCACTAGGAGTGCAGTCAGTACAGTACTCATGGCCCAATTAATCAGAGAAATTAACAGGCTGACCGTGGCGACCAGGACAATCGCACCACGACCGGAATGTGGCAGGCGCGCCATTTTCTGGATCAGAAGCTGGACAGGCTTAGATACGGAAACCACATAACCGACCACGATCAGCATGCACATCTGCAAGGTAAAGGGAATCAGGCTCCAGAAGCCGTCTCCAAAGGAAATCGCGACATCCTGTGCGGGTGCACCAATTCCGATGGCGGCAATCGCCACAATGATGACGCCAAGCAGGGCAAAAATATAAGAATCCGGAAACCATTTTTCAGACCAGTCGCTGACGCGCAAGGCGAAGCGCTGCAAAATATTTTGTTGAGTTTGCATGATTAAAATCCATTTATTCTGCGATTATTATTTTGAAATGAAACAGCTATATATAAAAAAGCCCTTAAGATGCTTCATTCTTAAGGGCTGGCTGGATCAGGCAGCGTTACGTAGTAGCGCTACCCCCGTGACTTTTTGAATCTCTTCAAAACTTACCTCTGGTGCCAGTTCAACCAGTCGAATTCCATCAGGAGTAACATCCAGTACACCGAGATCGGTAATAATCCGGTTCACCACAGCCTGGCCGGTCAGCGGCAGACTACATTCTGGAACTATCTTAGGTGTACCATCTTTGGCGCAGTGTTCCATCAAGACCACGACCTTTTGTACACCCGCGACCAGATCCATGGCACCGCCCATGCCTTTGACCTTTTTGCCTGGAATCATCCAGTTGGCCAGATCACCAGTTTCGGACACTTCCATAGCACCCAGAATGGCAATATTGACATGACCGCCACGGATCATGGCAAAGGAGTCGGCACTTGAGAAAAATGAAGCACCTTTACGCGCGGTAACCGTCTGTTTACCGGCATTGATCAGGTCGGCATCCACTGTCTCCTCGATTGGAAATTCGCCAATCCCCAGCAGGCCATTTTCCGACTGCAGCCAGACATTGATATTTTCCGGAATATAGTTCGCGACTAGCGTCGGCAGGCCAATCCCTAGATTGACGTAGAAACCATCTTCAAGCTCTTGTGCCGCGCGCTGCGCCATTTCATTACGTGTCCAAGCCATGATCAAGCCTCCGCCTTTAAAGTCATCTGTTCAATACGTTTTTCCGGTTGAGCATTCAGGACTATCCGGTTCACATAAATTCCCGGAAGATGGATTTCGTCCGGATCCAGCACGCCAATTTCGACAATCTCTTCGACTTCAGCAATGGTAATTTTGCCGGCCATGGCACAGACCGGATTAAAGTTCTGGGCGGTTTTACGGAAAATCAGGTTGCCGGCTTTATCGGCCTTATAGGCTTTAACCAGAGCAACATCAGCTGTTAAAGATTCTTCCAGAATGTAAGACTTGCCATTAAATTCACGTTCATCCTTACCTTCAGCAATCACGGTTCCGACACCCGTCGCCGTATAAAAAGCCGGAATACCGGCACCGCCAGCACGTAATTTTTCTGCCAAAGTCCCTTGTGGAGTAAGTTCAACTTCCAGTTCGCCATTTAAATATTGACGTTCGAATTCCTTATTTTCACCGACATAAGAGGAAATCATTTTTTTAATCTGTTTGGTTTCCAGCAGAAGTCCGAGACCGAAGCCGTCTACGCCGGCATTGTTGGAAATACACGTGAGTTGCTTAGCACCTGTTTCTTTTAAAGCTGCGATCAAAGCTTCCGGAATACCACATAGGCCAAAACCACCAACGGCCAGGCTATGACCATCTTGCACCACATCCTTTAAGGCGGATTGAGCGCTGTCATAAACCTTGTTTGACATCTTGTCACCTCTATTATTGTTGTAGCAGACTTCAATCTGCTGCTTATATCCTTATGGTTTGCTTAAGAGCATTTTGCTCAAGCAAGTTTATTTTCAAGCACAGGCTTTTTGCCAATAGGCATTGGCATAATTGGATGGATTGTTGCGCTGCAAGACTTCACTGATATTACGGCTGGCCTGCATCAGGGCGTCTAGCTGAATACCGGTTTGAAAGCCCATATTCGAGAGCAGGTAATACAGGTCTTCAGTTGAAACATTGCCTGAAGCGCCTTTGGCATAAGGGCAGCCACCTAAGCCGGCAATGGAGGAATCAAAGACCCGAATGCCTTGAAGTAAAGACTGGTAAATATTGGCGATTGCCATGCCGTAGGTATTATGGAAATGTCCCGCCAACACTTTGGCATCAAGTTCAGCCAGACAAGCATCCCAGACATTTTTCACCCGATCCGGTGTTGCTGTGCCAATGGTTTCACCCAATGACACTTCATAGCAGCCCATCTCCAGCAAACGCTGGGTGACTTTCACCACCTGCTTCGGATCAATAGCACCTTCATAAGGACAGTCCACCATGCAGGAGACATAGCCGCGCACCTTAATATCATTGGCTTTGGCTGCTGCCATGACATCGGCAAACTTCTCGAAGCTTTCATCAATCGAGCAGTTGATATTCTTGCGGGTAAAGCTTTCAGAAGCAGCGGTAAATACCGCGACTTCTTTGCAACCCACAGCCAGTGCCGATTCAAAACCTTTCAGATTTGGGGTCAGCAGACTGAACTGAATATTCGGATCTTGGGGTAGGCTGGCAAAGAGCACATCACTGTCTGCCATTTGCGGTACCCATTTGGCTGAAACGCAGGAGCCGACTTCGATGGACTGTAGACCGGTTTTCATCAGGTCCAAAATCAGGTTTTTCCGGTCATCCAATGTCAAAGGTGTTTTTTCATTTTGCAGGCCATCGCGTGGCCCGACTTCTACGATTTTGACAAAATTCGTCATGCCACTTCCTCCGCCAGCGGCTGGAACTCGACCAGTTCATCACCGGCTTTAACCTGATCACCCTTCTGGAAATATGAGCTTGCGATGATGCCGTCATGCGGTGCGCGAATCGAGTATTCGATCTTCATGGCTTCCAGCGTCATCAGCACATCATCTTTTTTGACTTTGTCATTGGCTGCCACGAGCACCTGGGTAATGACGCCTGGCATTGGCGCGATCAGGTTATTTTCCGTGCCTTGTTCATCCTGATTATTAAAATCAGACTTCAGGTAATTGAACTTATAGCTTTGACCATTCTGGAATAGGGTAATGCCTTGCTCAGTCTGGCTAAAAGCCAGTTTTTGCTGTTTACCCGCCAGTTGTAACGCTAAAGTATGGGCATCGACGAGCTGACCCTGAATTTGAATTTGCTGACCGTTATAGCTGGCGACAAAGCCTTGATCTTGGGTGCTGAACTGAATTTTCAGGTTAATGCCATTGCGTTGTAATTGCACTGTATGGCTATTTTGCTGATTTAGACGCCAGAATTCTTGCAGCTGCCACACCGGATTGTTTGGAGCAGGATTCTGTGCCTGACGTGAAAGTAGTTCAATCAGTGCGGCACTGACCACCAGTTCGGCACTGATATCCGCAGAAGGTTTGAGCAGAAATTCTTCTTCACGCTGAATCAGGCCGGTATCTAAATGTGCATTTTTAAACGAGTCACAGAGAACCAGTCGATCCAGGAAAGCAATGTTATTGCCCAGACCATCAACATGGAACTGACCCAGTGCATGGTGCATCTGGGTTAAGGCTGCTTCACGGTTTTTGCCCCAGACAATCAGTTTGGCAATCATCGGATCATAATAGGTGCTGATCTCGTCGCCTTCGACAATACCGCTATCGACACGTACACAGTCACTTTGCTTCGGATAATGCAGGTAGCTGATCTGACCAATCGCAGGAATAAAGCCTTTTTCCGGTTCTTCGGCATAGACCCGGGCTTCGAGTGCATGACCGTGAATCTGCAACTCATGCTGCTGCTTCGGTAAAGGCTCACCAAAAGCCACGCGCAGTTGCCATTCCACCAGATCCTGTCCGGTAATCATTTCAGTCACTGGATGTTCAACCTGAAGACGGGTGTTCATTTCCATGAAGTAAGCTGTGCCGTCTTGCTCCACGATAAACTCGACTGTACCGGCACCGACATAATTTACTGCACGCGCAGCATCGATTGCCGCCTGACGCATCGCCTCCAGTTTGTCTTCCGGCATTTTCGGTGCAGGCGCTTCTTCTAGCACTTTCTGGTGGCGACGCTGTACCGAGCAATCACGTTCGAACAGATGCACATAATTGCCGTGGGTATCACCAAATACTTGCACCTCAATATGACGTGGCTGAATCACATAACGTTCAATCAGAACGTCTTCATTGCCAAAACTTGAACGTGCTTCACTCTTGCATGAAGCAAGCGAGCTAAGAAAATCTTCGCTGCGTTCCACCAGACGCATGCCTTTACCGCCACCGCCGGCACTGGCCTTGATCAGTACCGGATAGCCAATATTGTCTGCCTGCTGTTTCAGGAAGTCGGCATCCTGATTGGTACCATGATAGCCGGGGGTTAGAGGCACACCGGCTTTTTCCATCAGCGCTTTAGAGGTGGCCTTTAGACCCATTGCCAGAATGGCATCGACTGGCGGGCCAATAAAGACAATATTGTTGTCCTGACAGGCCAAGGCAAACTGGTCATTTTCGGACAGGAAACCATAACCGGGGTGAATCGCCTGGGCACCAGTGTTTTTGGCTGCCTGAATAATGCGATCAATTTGCAAATAACTTTGTGCTGCTGGCGATTCACCAATATAGATCGCTTCATCGGCCAGTTTCACATGTTGTGCCTGAGCATCGGCATCGGAGTAGACGGCAACGGTGGCAATTCCTAATTTCTTCGCTGTACGAATCACACGGCAGGCAATTTCACCACGGTTGGCAATTAAAATCTTCTCAAACATTGTAGGATCCTTCTCGTTGTTATGCCGTGGTCTTGATCCAAGCCGGGCTTTGTTTGTTCAAAAATGCATTCAGTCCATTTTTCGCCTCATCTCCCTGGCGAATATGGGCAATATGCTGTGCTGTTTTAAGCAGTAAATCTTCGGTCAATACCTGTTGGTCAACCAGTTGAAACAACTGTTTCGATGCGCTCTGTGCGGCAGGACCACCAAGTAAAAGTGCTTCCACAATTTCATCAATTTTGCTGTCGAGCTGTTCTGGTGGAGTGACTTCATGCGCAAGACCAATGCTTTTGGCCTGTTCAGCAGTAATCCGCTCGGCAGTCAGGAAATAACGTGAAGCTTGACGTGTACCAATTGCACGAATTACATACGGGCTGATGGTCGAAGGTGCCAGACCTAAACGTACTTCCGACGTCGCAAACTTTGCATCGGTACTGGCCACGCAAATATCACAGGCCGAAGCCAGACCCATGCCGCCGCCAAACGCAATACCATGTACCCGGGCAATGGTCGGCTGTTTCAAGGTTGCCAGACTTTGCAGCATTTTCGCCAGTTTGAGCGCATCCGCCTCATTGTCTGCCTGTGATGCCTGACCGGCCTGTTTCATCCAGTTCAGGTCAGCACCGGCCGAGAAGCTTTTGCCACGACCCGCCAGAATCACCACGCGTACATCATCACGGTTATTTAAAGACTGGAAGCAAGCATGCAGTTCTTCAATCACTTGAGTATTAAAGGCATTGTGCAGTTCAGCGCGATTAATCCAAACCGTTGCCACCTGATTCTGCTGTTCGAGCTGTAAAAATTGATATGTCATTTTGTCACCTCTTACATGCGGAACACGCCGAATTTGGTTGGCTGGATGGGCGCATTCAGGGCTGCAGCCAGACTCAAGGCTAGTACTTCACGCGATTGCGCTGGATCAATCACACCATCATCCCATAAACGCGAAGACGCATAATAAGGATGGCCTTGGCGTTCGTACTGGTCACGAATCGGCTGTTTAAACTGGTCTTCTTCTTCAGCTGACCAAGTTCCGCCTTTTTGCTCAATCTGGTCACGTTTTAAGGTCGACAAGACGCTGGAGGCCTGTTCACCGCCCATCACTGAAATACGCGAGTTTGGCCAGGTCCACATAAAGCGTGGCGAATAGGCGCGGCCACACATGCCGTAGTTACCGGCACCAAAAGAACCGCCAATCACCAAGGTCAGTTTTGGAACATTGGCATTGGCGACGGCCATCACCAGTTTGGCACCATTTTTGGCAATGCCTTCATTTTCATACTGGCGACCGACCATAAAGCCGGTAATATTTTGCAGGAAAATCAGTGGGATATTGCGCTGGGTACACAATTCAATAAAATGCGCGCCTTTTTGGGCAGACTCGGAAAACAGAATCCCGTTATTGGCGATAATCCCGACCGGCATGCCATAGAGCTTGGCAAAACCGGTCACCAGGGTAGTGCCGAAACGTGCCTTGAACTCGTCAAAACGTGAGCCATCGACAATACGCGCTATCACTTCACGGATATCAAAAGGCTTGCGCGCGTCACTCGGCACAATGCCGTACAATTCCGAACTGTCAAACAGCGGCGCTTCGATTTCATCCGCGGTCGTGTTTGGCTTTTTGTTCAGATTCGCCACGATATTGCGGGCAATCGCAAGCGCATGTTCATCATTTTCTGCCAGATGATCAGCCACGCCAGACAAACGGGTATGCACATCACCACCACCAAGATCTTCACTGGAAACCACCTCACCAGTAGCTGCCTTAACCAGAGGAGGGCCGCCCAGGAAAATGGTGCCCTGATTCCGCACAATAATGGTTTCATCGGACATGGCAGGAACATACGCACCGCCCGCAGTACAGCTACCCATCACCACTGCAATCTGGGCAATGCCTTGGCTCGACATACGTGCCTGATTGTAGAAAATACGGCCAAAGTGATCGCGGTCTGGAAACACTTCATCCTGTAAAGGCAAATATGCACCGCCTGAATCCACCAGATAGATACAGGTCAGATGGTTCTGCTCGGCAATTTCCTGGGCACGTAAATGCTTTTTCACTGTTAATGGATAATAAGTGCCGCCTTTCACTGTAGCGTCATTGGCGATGATCATGCAGGTCACACCGTTGACCTGACCAACACCAGCGACCACACCAGCAGCAGGTACATCATCCTGATACACCTGATAGGCAGCCAGCTGACCAATTTCCAGAAAAGCGGTTCCCGGATCGATCAGGTGGTTAATCCGTTCACGTGGTAACAGCTTGCCACGGTCCAGATGTTTTTGGCGGGCAGTTTCTCCACCACCCAAAGCAATTTTTTCAACTTTCTGTTTCAGGTCATCCACCAGTTGCAGCATGGCAGTCTGGTTGGTTTTAAACTCTTCACTACGTATATTGATTTTGCTCGATAACTGATTCATGACGAACATCCTTGTTTTATTCTAAGTATTCAGGTTTAGGCTGTTTCGTTGAAAAGTTCACGGCCAATCAACATGCGGCGGATTTCTGAAGTACCGGCGCCAATTTCATACAGTTTGGCATCGCGCCATAGACGGCCTGCAGCAAACTCGTTGATATAACCGTTACCACCTAAAGTCTGAATGGTTTCACCCGCCATCCAGGTCGCTTTTTCAGCAGCATATAAAATGGCACTGGCAGCATCTTTACGTAAGCTGCGACTATGGTCTGCTTTGTCACATTCAGCACCGACTGCATAAACCAGTGCCTTACAGGCTAACCAAGTCGAATACATGTCGGCAATTTTGCCCTGCATTAACTGGAATTCACCCAATGCCTGACCAAACTGTTTACGGTCATGAATATATGGAATCACGGTGTCCATGCAGGCATCCATAATCCCCAGTGGGCCAGCACTCAATACAGCACGCTCGTAATCCAGCCCGCTCATCAATACTTTGGTGCCATTGCCGACGCCACCCATGACGTTTTCTTTGGGCACTTCAACATTGTCAAAAAACAGCGGATAAGTGTTTGAACCGCGCATACCCAGTTTGTCCAAATGCGTGCCATGGCTGAAACCTGGCATATTTTTCTCCACCAGAAACGCAGTCATGCCTTTGGCACCGGCCTGCAAATCGGTTTTTGCATAGACCACCAGGACATCGGCATCTCCACCATTGGTGATCCACATTTTTGAACCATTCAGCAGATAATGATCGCCTTTGTCTTCTGCTTTCAATTTCATGCTGACTACATCCGAACCGGCATTCGGTTCAGACATCGCCAAGGCACCGACATATTCACCAGAAATCAGTTTAGGCAGATAGCGCTGCTTTTGTTCTTCAGTCCCATTACGCTTAATTTGGTTCACGCATAGGTTAGAATGTGCGCCATAAGACAAACCAATCGATGCTGAAGCGCGGGAAATTTCCTGCATGGCAATGATGTGCGCCAGATAACCAAAATTTGAACCGCCATATTCCTCACTGACTGTCAGCCCGAGCAGGCCCATCTCGCCAAATTTTTTCCAAAGGTGAGTAGGGAACTCGTTGTCACGGTCAACCTGCTGAGCAATCGGGGTAATTTCTTTGGCGCAAAATGCAGCCACTGAATCACGAAGCGCTATTAGAGTTTCATCCAAACCGAAATCCAAGCTTTGTAAATTCATTCTTCATCCATCCTGAGGTTATATTTGTTGTGTCCAAAAAAGCATTTTTGTTGTGCTTGTGGTTTTAACATACAACGAAAAAACAAAAAAGTGAATCTATATTCACAAAATGATTTACAATTCATTTTATCTTGTTGAGATTAATTTTATGAGTTATAAAAGATCATCATTGATGCAGGAACGAATGGAACAAAATCGCCTGTCGATTTTGGAATCTGCTCGTGAACTGATTATTCAAGGGGGCTTGAAGGAGGCATCGATTCAGGCGATTGCAGAACGCGCAGGCGTTTCTACAGGGCTGGTCTATCGATATTTCGAAAGCAAAAGCCAGATTTTAATTGAGGTTTTGTCGGCCGCGATTCAGCATGAAGTCGGAATTCTGAACCATATTGCCGAGTCAGATTTATCGCCAAAACTGAAATTGCAAAAATCTGTTACAACTTTTGTCAAGCGTGCCATGAATAGCCCCCAATTGGCGTATTCACTGATGTTCGAACCGGTTGATCCGGAAATGGAACATGAGCGTTTTCGCAGTAAGCAGCTGCTTAAGCAGAGCATTAAGGAAATTCTGGCCGAAGGAAAGGTCAATGGAGAATTCGAATTTGAAGATTTGAATACGGCAGCATTAGGTGTGGTTGGTGCCATGACCTTTGTCGTGATTGAACCTTTAAATCCGTCCCGAAATGTCATGTTTGATCAGAAGTATAAGGATCACTTTGTCAAACAGATTGCCGATTTTTGTGTCAACGCAGTACGTGGGCAGGAGGAAAATTTACAAGCATAAACACACAAAAAACCGGTACACAGACAAGGTCGTCGTGATCATAAAACAATTAGTAAAGTTGAAAATCAGAATTACAAAGAATCAAGGAGATCGATTCAATGACACAAGTACGGTTAAGCTATGCCTATGGAACCAGCAGCCAGCCTTTATTGGGCATGACGATTGGTGAAAAATTTGATCAGGCTTGCGAGCAGTATGCAGAACGTGATGCAGTAGTGAGTTTGCATCAGGACATACGCCTCAGTTACCGGCAGCTACAAGATAAAGTCAATGCCTTTGCCTGTCAGCTGCTAAAACTGGGTATGCAAAAAGGTGACCGTCTGGCGATCTGGTCGCCGAACTGTGTGGAATGGACCATTACCCAATTTGCGGCCTTTAAGGCAGGCATTATTCTGGTGAATTTAAATCCAGCTTATAAAAGCAATGAGCTTGAATATGTGCTAAACAAGGTCTCTTGTAAAGGACTGGTGATTGCAGCGCAGTTTAAGACGACAGACTATCAGGAAATTCTAACTAAAATTGCACCTGAGCTGATGCAGACTGAAACTAAATTCCTCAATGCAGAGCGACTGCCACATTTAAAGCATGTGATTAAAATTGATGATCAGCAGCATACTGGCATCCACCGTTTTCAGGATTTACTAAGCTCGCCTAGCGAACAAGAGCTGGAACAACTGCAACAGATCTCCAGTGAATTGCAGTTTGATGAAACAATTAATATCCAGTTTACCTCGGGCACTACAGGCAATCCGAAAGGCACTATGCTGACCCATAATAATATTTTAAATAACGGGTACTTTGTTGGCGAAGCCATTCATCTCGGTCTGGAAGACCGTGTTTGTATTTCGGTACCGTTGTTCCACTGCTTTGGTATGGTGATGGGTAATCTGGCTTGTATTACTCACGGTTCTGCTATGATTTATCCGTCTGCCGTGTTTAATCCGCTGGAAACCTTAAAAGCCATCCAGCAGGAAAAATGTACAGCGGCTTATGGTGTGCCAACCATGTTTATCGCCATTCTTGAGCATGAACAGTTTGATGAGTTTGACCTGTCCAGCTTGCGTACCGGGATTATGGCAGGTAGTCCATGTCCGCAGGAAATTATGCAGCGCGTGATTGAACGCATGCATATGTCTGAAATCACGATTTGTTATGGCATGACCGAAACTGCGCCAGTGAGTGCACAAAGCTCAACGGCAGACAGTGTCGAGCGACGTGTCAGTACCGTGGGTCGTGTGCATCCACATCTGGAAGTTAAAATTATCGATGAAAATGGCAAGGTGGTTCCACGCGGCCAATTGGGTGAGCTGTGTGTACGTGGCTATTCCGTGATGTTGGGTTATTGGGAAGATCAGGACAAAACCCAGGAAGTGATTGATGCTGCACGCTGGATGCATACCGGGGATATCGCTGAAATGGATGATGAAGGCTTTGTCAAAATCAAGGGTCGAATCAAGGATGTGGTCATTCGTGGCGGGGAAAACCTGTTCCCGAAAGAAATCGAAGACTTCCTTTATACTCATCCGGCTGTTTCAGATGTACAGGTGATTGGGGTGCCGGACCATAAATATGGTGAGGAACTTTGTGCTTGCATCATCCTGCATGAAAATGATCCATGTACTGAAGAAACCATCCGTCAGTATTGTAAGGAGCATATTTCTCACAATAAAGTGCCGCGCTATGTGCGTTTCTTCCAGGAATTTCCAATGACGGCTTCAGGTAAGGCGCAGAAGTTCAAATTGCGTGAATTTATGCGTGAAGAGCTGAACTTGAAAGAGATTGCTTAAATTGTATTGATGCGATTCTTAAGTGGGGCAAAGCAGTATTTAATGCATGCATTGCCTCCATTTGTATAACGGTTTCGATATCAATGTTTAGGCTTTTCTTACTTTTGATGGGTCAAAAGTAAGAAAAATCCCTTTATTTTGCTGAAGGGACTTCCATGTCCCTCAGCAAAATGGCGACATCCATGTCGCCGGGCCTATGATCAAATTTCAAGAAAACAGCAAATAAGACCAAGCTACAAGATTTAAATATTCAATCTATCTAAAGACCCGCCTGAGTTTTAGATTCGTGCATAGATTTAGAGTAAAAATATGGCAAAAAACTTTCACAGTGAAGTCGTGGTCGCCAGTTATGACGATCACATCCGTAAACTGATTCCCGGTTATGAACTGGTGCATCAGCAGATTGAAGCAATTCTCAGCACTGAACTCCAGGAAACCGCTCATATATTGATAGTGGGCTGCGGGACAGGTTATGAACTGTCTTATTTATTGCAGCGCTATCCAGACTGGACTTTTACCGCAATTGATCCATCATTCGCTATGCTGGAACAGGCCAGAAAAAATCTGAACTCTATAGATCAACAACGGGTGCAACTTATCCAAAGCACAATTCAGGAGTTGCCTCACCTGGATACTTTCGATGCCGCGTTGGCCATTCTGGTGGCACATTTCATTCCAAATTCCGAAAAAAACGGATTTTTTCAGGCTATCTATCAGTGTCTTAAAACCAATGGTCTTGCATTGACCTATGACCTGATGCAGCCAGAAGAGCAGCAAGACATCAAAATTATGCAAAAGCTGGCACAACAGACAGGATTGAGCGTGGTGCAAAGTACCAAGATGATTGAACGCTTGAAGCAGGATTTTCACTTGTTATCTGCACACAATTTTACAGCGCTTTTAACCAAAGTCGGATTTAAACAGTGCAAGATTTATTGTCAAATCATGAATTATCATGGCTTTTTGCTCAGAAAATAAAGATCAAAGAACTTTTTTCAAGTTATAAAATTTAAGAGAATATTCAGGGAAGTATTAAAACAATGTCGGCATATTACAATTTTATCCAGCGCGAGCATCATGCAGATGGCAGTACTACGGCTTATTACCGTTCTAATATTCATGCACAAGGTGCATGGAATCCGCATGAGCAGCACATGGCACCAGCCACCGGTATTCTATGCGTCGAACTGGAACAGTTTCAGCCACGTGCTGACATGCGTATTGGTCGGGTCGGGCTGGATATTTTTGGCCTGATAGCCTTTGGTGAATTTTCGATTACTACGCGCATGATCCGTCCGGGTAAAACCATCGAGCTGATTGAAGCTGAAATGTGTGCCAATGGTAAAACCTGCATTGTGGCACGCGCGTGGAGAATGCTAACTTCAGATACCAAGGCCATTGCCGGAGTGGAAGACTTTCCGATCGAAAGTCCAGAATATTTACCGGTTTGGGAGGGTATGCGCTGCTGGCCAGGCGGTTATATCCAGAGTATTGAAACCCGTGCGCATGCTGACCATCGTGCAGGCAAGGGCATTGTCTGGTTAAGAAATTCGCTGGACATGGTAGAAGGCCAACCGACGACAGACTTTAGCCGTTTGCTCGGTATGGTCGATACGGCCAATGGCATCGTGCCACGTCAAGACCCGAATTCCGGTTGGGGATTTCCGAATCTGGACCTGCAGATTCATATGCACCGTCTGCCGCAGGGTAAATGGCTGGGACTGGAAGGGGTGCAGCAATATGGTGAAGATGGTATCGGTCTGACCAGCGGGGTTCTGCATGATGTTCACGGGCCCTTTGGTCGAAGTGAACAGATTCTGACCCTGCGAAAGTTCTAAAGCCTGTTCGAAACATCAAGGCCAATTGCCTCAATCTGTATTTATTGGCATTCTGTGCGCAATGAGTCAGGAAGAACACAAGATGCGGATAATTATGATTGGGGCAGGGCGAGTGGCATATCATCTTGCCCTTGTATTGTCAGCACAACATGAGATCGTACAGATCTACAGCCGAACCCTAGAAAAAGCACAACAGCTGGCTGAGCAATTTAAAGCTCAGGCAATCGCTCAGCCTGAACAGCTGGATCATGAGGTGGATCTGGTCATTATCGCGGTCAGTGATCAGTCGATTGCCAGCGTCATTGAACAGATTCATCCGTATCTGCAGCAGAATCTGATCGTACATACCTCTGGCAGTACCCATCTCGATTTACTGAAAAATGTGCATGCGCGTGCAGGCGTATTTTATCCTTTACAGACCTTTAGTCTGGAACGCCAGATTGATTGGCAGCAGACGCCACTGTTTATTGAGGCGGTGAATGAGCAGGACCAAATCCTGTTATTAGAACTGGCAAATAGCCTAAGCAATCGTGTTTATACTTATAGTTCTAGTCAACGTCTCAGTTTGCATCTTGCAGCGGTATTTGCCTGTAATTTTGCCAATTATTGTTATGACATGGCCAAGCAGGTGGTTGATGCACAACAGGTCGATTTCAGTTTGCTGTATCCCTTAATGCTGGAAACCGCCAGTAAAGCCACTCAGAATGATCCCAAACAAATGCAGACCGGCCCAGCGATGCGGGGTGATCAGAATATCTTGAATATGCATCAGCAGATGTTAGCCAATATGCAGCGGGAAGATTTACAAAATGTCTATCAGCTATTGAGCCAGCAGATTCTCATGCGTCATCAGAAATGAAGAAGCGAATAATTCACCTACGGAGCAGGGTTCAAAGGCAAATTTTTCCTATAAAAAAGCGCTGAATAATCAGCGCTTTTTTGAATCTTGGATTAAGAAATTTTCTTGAAGATAAAATCATTAATCTTGTGACCGGCTTCAATCCCGCGACGTTCAAACTTGGTTTGTGGACGCCATTCCGGACGCGGGTAGCTGTTGCCTTTACCCGCCAGATTTTCCAGTCGTGGACGTTCTTCCAATACTTCAATCATCCATTCCGCATACGGTTCCCAGTCCGTTGCAGCATGGAAAGTTCCGCCAAGCTCCAGCTTTTGCTCCACCAGTGGCATACGGTCATGCGAAACAAAACGGCGTTTAAAATGACGCTTTTTCTGCCATGGATCAGGGAAGTACAATTGCACAGTATTGATACTATTGTCCGGCATTTCACGCAGCACTTGAATTGCATCAGCATCTAGCACACGTAAGTTCGTTAGGCCTTCAACACCTGCTTCATACACGCACTGCGCAATTCCAGGTACATGGACTTCAATTCCGACAAAGTTTCGCTCAGGATTGGCTTTGGCCATCAATACCAGTGAACGGCCCATACCAAAACCGATTTCTACAGTCAAAGGACGTTCAGGATGTTCAAAGTGCTGACGCAAATCACCCACCGGATATTCCAAAATTAAGTGACCATATTGTTCAAGCGCAGTACGTTGAGAGGTATTCAGCGGCATTGAGCGGCGCATAAACGTCACGATTTCACGGTGCTCGCTTAAGTTTTCCAGCTCCACGACTTGCTGGTCTAATTGATCGTTCGACATAACTTTGGCAAATCTAAAAATTCAGAATGCGGTATTTTAAGTCCTGAGCCGAGCAAGTCAAACTTTTCTCGGTATTTCTCCATAAAAATCGGCAAGATCTTCCAGATAAAATAAAAGAGCCAATTGAGGCTCTTTTATTAATCATCGTTCATCAGCTACTAAAACGGTCAATCAGTGTACTGCTGGCTTCATTCAAACCGATCACTGTTACGTCTATATTTTGAGCTTTAAATTTCTGGATCACATTATTCAACATGTTCACTGAGGTCACATCCCAGATATGCGCATGGGTCAGATCCAGTTCGACATGATCAAGCTTTTCTTTAAAATCAAAGAACTGATAGAATTTTTCTGTACTGCTGAAGAAAATTTGTCCAGAAATAATATAGCTACGTGAATGGGCTTCATTTAAATGCGTATAGACATGTACGGTTCTTTCCAGTTTATTAATAAAGAACAGGGCAGAGAGCAATACGCCGACAAATACACCAAGCGCCAGATTATGAGTGGCAAGCACGACAATAATCACGGCAATCATCACGGTATTAAATTCTAGCGGATGTTTGCTAAATTGCTTGATCGCTCCCCATTGAAAGGTGGTAAATGCCACCATGATCATAATGGCAACTAGCGCTGCCATCGGAATATAAGCCAGCCAGTCTTTCAAAAAAACCACCAGACATAGTAAAAACACACCAGCGACCAGAGTCGATAAACGGGTACGTGCCCCTGAAGAGACATTGATAATGGATTGGCCGATCATGGCACAACCGGCCATCCCGCCCATAAAGCCGCTGACAATATTGGCCATACCCTGACCACGACATTCCTGATGACGGTCACCTTCAGTTCCAGTCACTTCATCAATGACCGTAGTGGTCATCATGCTTTCCAGCAAACCGACAGTCGCCAAGGTAAAGGAATAAGGCAGGATAATTTGTAAGGTTTCCAGATTGAGTGGAATTTCTGGAATCAGGAATACCGGCAACGTATCCGGGAATTGCCCCAGATCGCTCACGGTACGCATATCTGCACCCAACAACAGCGCCAGCCCGCTTAAAACTATAATACAGATCAAAGGTGAGGGAATGGCTTTACCGATTTTAGGGATATAAGGAAACAAATAAATAATTGCCAGACCAATCGCAATAAACAGGTAACCGGTGCTATCCATCCGGTTAATTTCCGGGATTTGTGCCACAAATATCAGAATCGCCAAGGCATTCAAAAATCCGTAGACCACCGCCTGAGATACAAAGCGCATTAATTTAGCGACTTTAAAATAACCGGCAATCACCTGAATGATGCCGGTTAGAATTGTGGCAGCCAGCAGATATTGCAGACCATGTTCTTTTACCAAGGTAATCATCAAAAGCGCCATAGCACCTGTAGCCGCAGAGATCATGGCAGGACGGCCGCCAAAAAAGGCAATGGATACTGCAATGCAGAAAGAGGCATATAAACCGACTTGCGGATCGACACCGGCAATGGCAGAGAAGGCAATTGATTCAGGAATCAGGGCAAGTCCCACCACCAGACCTGCCAGTACATCTGTGCGGATATTGGAAAACCATTCTTCTTTTTTCAGGCTAATCACGAAATATCATCTATATTTTGAAAACCTGTGTATCTTAAACAGATAGAGATAAAAATCTACACAAGATTGACTTGCAAAAGCCCGGAATATCCTGAATATTGAATGAGTAACTGGCCTGAAATGACAGTTACGCTTTTTTGCAATTTACAGGTTTGATCACTGGAAAGTTTGTCAGAAGCGATTTAAAACATTGAGAAGTGTATAACAAGGATCAGAAATGAAGCTTTACTATTCGCCAGGTGCCTGCTCACTGGCAGCTCATATTATTTTAAATGAAATTAATGTCGATTTTGATTTGGAACGTGTTGATTTAAAAACACATAAAACAGAAAAAGGTACGGATTATTACGAAGTTAATCCTAAAGGCTATGTACCAGCGTTAGAAATTAACCCTGGTCTGATCCTGACAGAAAATGTTGCAATTCTACCGTTTCTTGCTCAACACGATCCAAAACAAGATCTGATCCCACCATCGGGCATGGGACGTGCCAAGGTACTTGAATGGCTAGGTTATCTGAACTCTGAACTACATGATGCCTATGCAGTGTTCTTCGGTGGCAAGTTAACTGATGATGAAAAGAAAAAAGCCTATGCAGAGATTGATCGTCTATTGAGTTATATCGATAAAGCTATCGGTGAATCGGACAATGATTATCTGGTCGATGATAACTTTGGCCCGGCAGATGCCTACCTGTTTGTACTAACCAATTGGTCCAATCATATTGGGCATGATCTAAGTTCGTATAAAAATATTATCCATATCCGCAATAAAGTAGCAGAACGTCAATCTGTCCAGATTGCCATGCGTGATGAAGGTCTGATTCCTTAATTACTGGAAAAAATAAAGGACTCAATTGAGTCCTTTATTTTTGTTCTTGAAAATTTATTTAAAGAAATAACCGGTTTCTGGCGAGCTGGCATTGGCCATACGTTTACGTGGCATACGACCCGCAAGGAAAGCTTCACGGCCTGCTTCAACGGCTTTTTTCATCGCAGAGGCCATCAAGACCGGATTTTGTGCAGCTGCAATCGCCGTATTCATGAGTACACCATCACAACCCAGTTCCATCGCAATCGCGGCATCACTTGCTGTACCGACACCGGCATCGACCAGGACAGGAACTTTGGCATTTTCCTTGATGATTGACAGGGTGTGTGGATTGAGAATGCCCAGACCAGAACCAATCAGGCTACCCAAAGGCATAATCGCGACACAGCCCATGCTTTCCAGCTCTTGCGCCACGATCGGATCATCCGAGGTATAGACCATGATCTCAAAACCATCGTCAATCAAGGTGCGAGCAGCTTTCAGGGTTTCAGTCACGTTTGGGTAAAGCGTTTTTTCATCACCCAATACTTCCAGTTTGACCAGATTATGGCCATCGAGCAGCTCACGCGCCAGCATACAGGTACGAACAGCGCTATTGGCATCGAAACAACCTGCGGTATTCGGCAAAATGGTATATTTTTCCGGAGGAATGACTGACAGCAGATTTGGCTGATCCGGATGTTGTCCGATATTGACCCGACGAATAGCGACAGTGACAATCTCTGCACCACTGGTTTCAATGGCCTGCTGGGTTTCATTTAAATCTTTGTATTTGCCTGTGCCTACCAAAAGGCGCGACTGGAATTGGCGTGAACCAATCTGTAATAAATCTTGCATAATTGTCCCGAGTGTTAGCCGCCACCGACCGCGTGAATAATTTCGATTTTGTCTGTATCGCAAATCGGCGTATCGCCCAATCTGCTTTTAGGAATAATCATTTCATTGACTTCAACTGCAAAACGCTTACCCTCAAGCGCCATACTCTGAATCAGTTCCAGCAGATTCTTGCAGTGAGTTTCCTGTTGTTCGCCATTGATGTAAATCATCATTCTAGCAACCCTCCATGATTAAGTGTGGTTCAGACTTATCTGGCGTATTTTAAAGCATTCCAGGCCAGAATTAACCATCCGGCAATCATTAAAGCCCCGCCGATGGGCGTAATAGCACCTAAACCGCGTGGTAAGCCTAGAGCCATGATATACAGTGAGCCAGAGAACAGTAAAATGCCGACCTGAATCAGACCAAAGCTCCATTGAATGGGCAGTGCAGGGATGACTTTCGCGAGTAGAGAAAGAATCA
This sequence comes from Acinetobacter sp. NPDC052428, assembly GCF_044547685.1. Classification (GTDB taxonomy): domain Bacteria; phylum Pseudomonadota; class Gammaproteobacteria; order Pseudomonadales; family Moraxellaceae; genus Acinetobacter; species Acinetobacter lwoffii_G. The sequence goes on along the minus strand of NZ_JBIUAT010000008.1, from coordinate 28,565 downwards.
GTAGTCCTAAGGCATGATAGAAAAAATAATCCGTTGCCGTTTGCCACCAGCCGAGCTGTGCTTCAGTCGCTCGCGCTTTTAAACCATGTGCACCAAAAGCACCGAGCATGACTGCAAGTGCCAAATTGAGTGCTGAAATCGCAATCCACATTTGAATTGATCTTCCTGATAAAGTTTGCGCTCAACCTTAGCATAAATTCAAAATGCGGACATAAAAAAGCCTTCATCAAAGAAGGCTTTTTCGAGGTAAATCAGTAACAGAATTTGGTATTAATTGGATGACATCGCCACTTTAATTTTTTCCATGGCATTTTTTTCCAGCTGACGAATACGTTCCGCAGAAACATTATATTCGGCTGCCAGTTCATGCAGGGTCGATTTCTCGTCATCTAGCCAGCGACGCTGCAAGATATTACGTGAACGATCATCTAGCTGATCCATAGCTTCATGCAGAGCAGAGGTACTTTGCTCCTCATAATCTTCGTTTTCAATCAGACGGGCCGGATCATAACGGTTATCTTCAAGATATAACGCCGGTGCAACATGGGTTGAACCTTCATCGTCGTCATCGCTTGAAGCATCAAAAGCTGCATCATACGCCGTCAGACGGCCTTCCATTTCCAGTACTTGTTCTGGTGTGACATTTAAATCATTGGCAATCGACTGTGCTTCTGCGAGCGTCAACTTTTTCGATGATTTCTTCAGGCTGCGCAGATTGAAGAACAGTTTACGTTGCGCTTTAGTGGTGGCGATTTTCACAATACGCCAGTTACGGATCACGTATTCGTGAATTTCCGCCTTGATCCAGTGCACGGCAAATGACACCAAACGTACGCCCATATTCGGGTCAAAACGTTTTACAGCTTTCATCAGACCCAGGTTTCCTTCCTGAATCAGGTCACCTTGTGGTAGACCATAACCGGCATAACTACGCGCAATATGTACTACAAAACGCAAGTGCGACATGACTAGCATTTTCGCTGCATCTAAATCTTGGTCATAGTAATAGCGTTCAGCCAACTCTTTTTCTTGTTCGGCCGTTAAAATCGGAATCTGATTGACAGTGCTAATATAAGCACCGAGGTTGACCCCTGGCGCCGATAATGACAGGGGCATCAACTGATTGCGGCTGTCACTCATGTGTTCTCCTTGAAATGCGGGATAACCCTAAACATAGGTTTTATCTTAATCCAATCTCTCCGCAAATAATGGATATTTGGGTAGAGAAATGTAAAAAAGTATACGAAACTAAGATAAACAGTTTAATTGAAAATTTTTAAGATTCAATCAAGTAGTGAAATTCTGAATCAGAAACTTTTTTTGATTCAAGCTTGAGTTGATGAATCTGGCAATAACGGCTGACATCCGTCTGACTATGTGGATCAGAGGATTTGAGCAAGAAAGTTTTCTGATTACCGGCCTTTAGTGCCCGTTTTAACATTAATAGCGGCATCGGGCAGGGTTTTCCCATGGCATCGATAAGACAATATTGCTGTGGATTTTGCGACATTAGGGTTTCATTCATATAGCAAAAAAATGACAATAAATAGTAACAAAGAAGCGTATAGAACCAAACTGCTTTAATAAAAATCAGGATCTAAAAGAAGATATAAAGTCTTTTGACAATTTTCATGAAAAAAATAACTAAATCAAACAGAACATGCTAAAAAAAATCTATTAATTGTGATAAACCCATGTTAAGCTCGTTGCGTATTTGGGACTTTGAATAAACAAAGTGATTGTTTTTCACCCTATTACATAAATGGATGTAACCGGGATTTTGTTGATAGTTTTACAGAATGATTACAAGCTTAAAAATAATATTTTCAAACTTGTTTGCTCTGCTGTTTGCAACACCGGGTGGTCCTTCTTTTAGTTTCAATGAGGATTAACTTATGACAGCTGCTCGCGAACAAGGCGTAGTTAAGTGGTTTAACGATACTAAAGGCTTCGGCTTTATTCAACGTAACGGCGGTGATGACGTATTTGTTCATTTCCGTGCTATCCAAGGTGACGGTCACCGTTCACTTCGTGACGGCCAACGTGTTGAATTCAGTGTTGTTAAAGGCCAAAAAGGCTTTCAAGCTGAAGAAGTTCAACCATTAGACTAATCTTCGGATTAAGCTAAAAAGAAAACGCTCCAATATAACTTGGGGCGTTTTTTGTTTATACTATCCCTATCTTAGTGATTACCCAATTAGAGCACCGCTTTATGTCATCTGGTTTTGAAACCTTAAATTTACATCCCAATCTAAAAAAAGCGATTGATGCTTTAGGCTTTACCACCATGACGCCTATCCAGCAGAAGGTTTTAAAATTCACGCTGGCAGGACATGATGCCATTGGCCGTGCACAGACAGGTACAGGTAAAACTGCTGCCTTTTTAATTAGTATCATGAATGATCTATTAAATAATCCGATTCAGGAACAACGCTATCGTGGTGAGCCACGCGCGCTGATTTTGGCACCGACCCGTGAACTGGCGTTACAGATCGAAAGCGATGCACAGGATCTGGCGAAATATGCTGGTCTCAATGTGGTGACCTTGCTGGGTGGTGTGGATTTTGACAAGCAAAAGAACCAGCTGAATAAAGCGCCTGTCGATATTATGGTGGCTACACCGGGGCGTTTGATCGATTTTGTAGAACAAAAAGAAGTCTGGTTGGATCAGATTGAATTTTTGGTCATTGATGAAGCCGACCGCCTATTGGATATGGGCTTTATTCCTTCAGTAAAGCGCATTGTACGTTTCTCGCCGCGTAAAGAACAACGTCAGACTCTGATGTTCTCTGCTACTTTTAGCTACGATGTATTGAATCTTGCGCAGCAATGGTTATTTGAACCGGTTACAGTTGAAATTGAACCGGAAAAGAAAACCAATGCCGATGTCGAGCAGCGGGTTTATATGGTCGCCAAGGCGGACAAATATAAATTATTGCAAGAAATCCTACGTGATGAGCCGATTGAAAAAGTCATGATTTTTGCCAACCGTCGTGATCAGGTGCGCAAACTTTATGATCATTTAAAACGTGATGGTTATAAGGTGGTAATGTTGTCGGGCGAGATTGCTCAAGACAAACGTCTGAAAATGCTGGATCAGTTCAAAAATGGTAAACATAATATTATGATTGCAACGGATGTTGCAGGTCGTGGTATCCATGTCGATGGTGTATCGCATGTGGTGAACTTCACCTTGCCGGAACAGTCGGATGATTATGTGCATCGTATTGGCCGTACCGGTCGTGCGGGAACCAGCGGTGTGAGTATCAGTTTCCTTGCAGAGGATGATGCGTTCTATCTGCCAGAAATTGAAAAAGCCATTGGGCAAAAATTGCCTTTGACCCGTCTGGAAGGTTATTGTTAATGCAGACCATAGAAAAACCGCTCTTGAAGAGCGGTTTTTTATTGCGCTATGGTTTAAGGCTTATTTGGCCTGACAGCGGAATGTAAGCACCGTCTGATAATCATCATTCTGGTTTAAACCAGTATTGGTACCTGCGATATTGCCAAGGACAGTGGCGGCTGCCTGAATCATCTGACCTGTTTGTTCATCGACTACGCCTTTTAAAGCGCCGTTATAAGCTGTCTTTTCATCCACAATAATGGGGGTTGATCGAGAGCCACAGGCTTTATTGGCCGCAGTAATCGCATTGTTTTTCGAGGTCAGTTGATTTTTACCTAATCCGGTCACCTCATACTGGTTATTTTCCTTTTGCACTGCCAATGCAGTCGGATTTGAGGCACAGGCAGTAAGCAGTAATGCGGAAATAGCTAATCCGCTGAAAGCGATTGTTTTTTTCATCATGAAATCTCAAGTAAATACGATGCTGAATATTTCAACACAGCAAGCAGCGCAGATTTTGTAGCTGTTGTATAGGTTTGGCAATTTTTGGTGTAGCTCTATGTGAGTTAGGTGAAAAATAGAGCAGTACGGGATTGAAAAACCAAACAAGTTTATTTTCGAGTGGTGATGAGCGTGGTGAATCGCTATGAAGTTTCTAGCGTATTTTTCTTTGAATATGCTAATCTTGAGTATGGTTTTTTAAGTGTAGATATACAAGGCAATGACGGAATCTGCGATTGACATCGTTCATCAAAATATTCACCAACGGCAATCGATTGGTCATCTGCTGGCACCGGCACCGAATGCAGAACAACTGGAAAAAGCCTTTCAGGCAGCATTAACTGCACCCGATCATCATCGGCTCAAGCCGACCACATTTGTGGTGGTTCCAGATCATCAGCGTGAAGCTTTTGGAGAGTTGCTGTCACAGGCGCTCGTCGATTTGGGTGAAACTGAAACAGCGCAGATTGAGCGGGTCAAGAATCATCCATTTCGTGCACCTTTATTGGTGCTTGCCTTAACGCGTTTGCAGGATCATCCTAAAGTTCCGCATTTTGAGCAAATCCTTAGTTCAGGCGCAGCCATTCAAAATTTTCTGTTGTCACTTCAGGTTCAGGGTTTCTCGACCATGTGGCGCAGTGGGGCTGTAGTCGAGTCTGGTCTGTTTAAGCAGGCATTGGGAATTTCAAAAGATGATCTGGTTTCGGGGATTATTTATATTGGCACTGCAGCAAAAGCAATTCCAGCACGCGCAGAGGTTCGAACCAGTGATTTTGTAAGTTATTGGAACCAGAACAGCTAGTTGGCACGGTATAACAGGATATTAAAAAATAAGATGTCAGAATTAAATTTCTCAAAACTGGTAGAACCGGTTGCAGTTGATCATAAGACAGCTTTAAGAGTCACAGTATTGGGTGGGGGCAGTTTTGGTACTGCAATGGCCAATACTGCAGTGCGTAATGGTTGCAATACCATGATCTGGATTCGTGACGAAGCAGTTGCGGCAGATATTAATGCCACGCATATTAATAAACGCTATTTGCCAGATTTTAAGTTAGAAGAAAATCTGCTGGCGGTGTCAGACCTGGAACAGGCTGTGCGTGATCGAGATATTATTTTAGTCGCTATTCCGAGTCATTCTTTCCGGGATGTCTTGCAGCAAATCAAACCTTTTATCACGTCGCAAGCCGTGATCTCGCTGACCAAGGGTATTGAAGCCAAAACCTTTAGTTTCATGAGCGATATTATTCGCGAAGTGTTGCCTGAAGTGCCTTATGGTGTGTTATCAGGACCGAACTTGGCCAAGGAAATTGTGGCAGGACAGCCGGCAGGAACCGTGATTGCCAGCCAATCTGAGCTGGTGCGTTATGCGGTACAACAAGCCTTACATAGCGCCTTGTTCCGCGTATTCGCTAGTGATGATGTGCATGGCGTAGAGCTCGGGGGCGCATTAAAAAATATTTATGCTGTCGCGATGGGTATGGCCGCTGCGTATAACGTGGGTGAAAATACCAAGAGTATGATCCTGACTCGTGCCTTGGCTGAAATGAGCCGTTTTGCAGTAAAACTTGGTGCCAATCCGCTGACTTTCCTTGGGCTTTCAGGTGTGGGTGATTTGTTCGCAACCTGTAGCAGTCCGCTCAGCCGTAATTATCAGGTGGGTTATGCACTTGGCAAAGGTAAAACCTTGGAGCAGGCAACGACTGAGCTGGGGCAAACGGCAGAAGGGATTAATACCATTGTACAGGTCAAGGCGCGTTCGGAAGAGCTCGATGTGTATATGCCAATTACCTCGGCCTTGTATGATGTGATTTTTGAAGGTGCGCCACCACTCAATATTGCATTGTCATTGATGAAAAATGGTCATCGCAGTGATGTTGAATTTGTCTTGCCACATCATCAAGTCTGATCTATAACACAGGGACTGTCTGCGAATTGTCATATCAGCTAGTTAACATGCAGGCAAAAGAATATAAGGAAATCAAATGCAACTGACTTTAGTTCGACATGGCGAGGCCGCACCACCGGTCAATGGTAATGACACCAAGCGACCTTTAACGGAGCGTGGTCATCAACAGGCTGAGCAGACTTCACAGTTCTTAAAGGATCTGATTAAGCCTGAAGTCTTTGTGGTCAGTCCGTTATTGCGTGCGCAGGAAACTCTGGCACATTTGCAGCAGTATTTTAAAGATGTGCCGGTGGTGATCTGTAATACGATCAAACCGGATGATGATGCCAAAGTCGCAGTAGAATGGTTGTCGCAACTGCCTTATGAGTCGATTGCAGTGGTGTGTCATATGAATGTGGTGGCACATATGTCTTCCATTCTGCTGGCTGAATCTTTTCATCCCTATGCATTGGCAGAAGCACGTATTTATGATCAGGCGGTGATTGCCCCGGGCTTATCCACACAGATTAAAAGTTTTATTCCTACACTATAAAAAATTAATTAAAATGGCAGAACACAATTGATGTTGTATTTATGGATGCCAGAAGCCAATGGGGTTTGGCAATGGTCAACTGGGGAATTCTGGAACACTGCGGACACACTTGAGCAGCTGATTCAGGATATACAGGCTCATCATGGCGAAGAGGCGGTAGTATTTTTCCCGAGCCGTCATGTGCAAATTTTGCAGCAGACCTTGCCCAAGAGCCAATATAAGAAAATGGGCAATGATGGCATTAAATATTTGCTCGAAGAATACGTGGTGCTGCCGGTAGATGCTATGAAAGTGCTACATCATTTTCAGCAGCCGGATCAGATCAGCATTATGGGGATTGCGAATTCTACGCTTGAGACCTTGCAACATGCTTTAAGCCTGATCCCAGTCAAGCTGGCAGCTTTGTTACCGGACTTTTTGGTGCTGCCGGTTCCTGATGCCAATCAGCGTGTGATTGCGCAAATCGGTGGACGTTTGCTGGTGCGCGAGTCGGAATATATCGGCCAGTCGCTGGATGATCTAAGCCTTTATCTGGATTATCAGCCCAAGGATCTCAGCTATAAGGTGAGCAATCTGAACCAGGAGCAGTTGCGTAGTCTTGAAGCACTGGTCACTCAGGAGCAACTGGAGTCTTTCCGATATGGAATTCCTGTACTGAAAAAACCGAAACAGCATCCGTTTAATGTCTTGCCTAAAGCAAAATCCAATGGCGCTATTTCCGGCTACTTGAAAGCCTGCGCGGCGGTTTTTCTGGGTATTTTAGTATTGCAGTTTAGTTATGATGCTGTGCGCTGGTATCAATATAAGAAAGTGGCGAATCAGACCGCCGCGCAAGCCATCGACCAGTTTAAATACTGGTTTGGACAAAATTATCCGGTCACTGAGCAGAATATCAAAAGTCAGTTTGAAGGGCAGTTGCGTCAAAGCCAGATTGCAGATACGCATGCATTGCAGCTGATTAGTCGGGTGGGGCCAGTCTTGATGCAAAATCAGATTGTGGCACAACGGGTGAATTATGATGCTTCTGTGTTAAGTATGGAGCTTAAGGCCAATTCATCAGAAACGTTAAATGCACTGACCACACAATTAAGCCAGCAAGGCTTTAAGGTGGAGCTGGGGAATATTCAGGCCAGCGGAACAGCTGCGATCGGACTGGTGAGGATTCAATAATGAAAGGCATTGAAGCGCTACAAAATCGTATGGATCAGTCTTTTGAAAAACTGAGTGATTATCTGGACAGCTTGTCGGTACGTGAACGGGTAATGGTGATTTTTACCACTGTTTTTGTGATTGTGGCGGCAGTCGGTTCTGCACTCTGGTATATGCATCAGGCGGCAGATACCCAGCAAAAACGCTTAAATCAGCTGAAAGATACCATTGTTTGGATGCAAAGTAATGCAGTAACCATGAAACCGGCTGGGGACACCCAACTGGATGCAGCGGAGAAAGTACAGCGAGTCGCACAGCAGCAAGGATTGTCGGTGGCTTCCCAGCAAATGGAAGGAAAAATTCAATTGGCGGTCATGCATGAAAATTATGCAGTACTGGCAAATTTCCTGACTCAGCTGGCACAAATGGGGCTAAGTATCGAGAAAATGGAACTAAATAATGAGGCAGGACAGATTAAATTAACGGCGACCATACAATAAACGGTAAAAATAAAGATTTGCAAAGCATGGTTTTTTTGTCAGCCTATGCCTATAATATGCCGACTTAAAAAGCAGTAGACTTTTCTGGATATGTTGTATTCTCTAGCCCGCCCTTTGTTGTTTTCTTTAGCACCAGAGTGTGCACATGAGCTGACATTATCACTATTGAAATCATCCCATAAAATGGGCTTGATGCGTCAAAACGTTGCTGCGAAACCTGTGACCTGTATGGGAATCGAATTTCCCAATCCGGTAGGTCTTGCGGCAGGTTTGGACAAAAATGGTGCCTATATTGACGCCCTTGCCGGTCAAGGTTTTGGTTTTATTGAAATTGGTACCATTACCCCGCGACCGCAAGCCGGCAATCCTCATCCGCGTTTATTCCGTTTGCCACAGGCCAAAGCCATTATTAACCGTATGGGCTTTAATAATGATGGCGTGGATCAGCTGGTTGAAAATGTCAAAGCGGCCAAATTTAAAGGCATTCTCGGTATTAATATCGGTAAAAACGCTGATACTCCGGTAGAAAAAGCAGTAGATGATTACCTCATCTGTTTAGAAAAAGTCTATAATTATGCTTCTTATATTACCGTCAACATTTCTTCTCCCAATACCAAAAACCTGCGCAGCCTGCAAAGTGGTGATGCACTCACCGAACTGCTGGAAACACTGAAGAAGCGTCAGCTTGAATTGGCTCAGGAATACCAGCATTATGTACCTTTGGTACTGAAAGTGGCGCCTGATCTGGATAACAGCGATATTGCCTTTATTGCCAAGCAATTATTGCAATTCAAGATTGATGGCCTGATCGTGACCAATACCACACTGTCACGTGAAGGTGTAGAGGGTCTGGAGCATGCAGAGGAAGCAGGCGGTTTGTCTGGCGCGCCAGTATTTGAGAAAAGTACCGCATGTCTGGCTGCATTTGCTGCGGTATTAAAAGGACAAATTCCATTGATTGGTGTGGGTGGTATTCTTTCAGGTGCAGATGCTGCTGCCAAGAAACAGGCAGGCGCCAGCCTTGTACAAGTTTATAGTGGCCTCATCTATACTGGACCTAAACTTGTAAAAGATTGTGTAGACGCACTTTAAATCCTATGAATGCCATTGATATCTTTCTACTGATTATCTTGCTCATTGGAGGGCTCAACGGTTTGCGTCAAGGATTTATTAAAGCCTTTGCGAACTTAGTGGGATGGATCTTTGCCCTGATTGTTGCGGCAAAATATTCAACGCTACTTGCGCCGTCTATGGTTGCTCTGAGTACAGATCCAGTCGTACAAAAGATTGCGGCCTTCGCTTTTATCGTCCTGCTGATTGTAGTTCTGACCTGGATCGTTACTGCACTGTTGAACCGTATTTTAAAGAGTCTTAAACTGGGTCCTCTCAACCGTCTGGCCGGTGGTGTCTTTGGTAGCCTGAAAGGTTTGCTGATTGTTCTGATTACCATGCAGGGAATTGGCCCGTGGGTAGAAAGCTCACCTCACTGGAAACAGTCCAAGTTTATTCAAGCCTTATTGCCTTATGCGCCTTGGGCGACTCAAATGTCGAAAGAAGCCGCGAATGGCGCACTACAACATATCAAGCCTGAAGGGACATCGAAACCTTCAGCTTCATCATCTGAAACATCGTCCAAGTCTGGAGCTGCAGATGAGTCTACAAATAATCCTTTTTATTAATCCTAGCTTGTCTGCGAGGTTGCTATGTGTGGAGTAGTTGGTATAGCTGGTAAATCACCCGTTAACCAAATGTTGTTTGATGCATTAACGATGTTACAACATCGTGGACAAGATGCAGCTGGGATCGTGACATGTGATGAAGGACGTTTATTCCTGCGCAAAGACAACGGCATGGTGCGTGATGTATTCCATACTCGTCATATGCGTGCTTTGAAAGGAAATTACGGTATTGGTCATGTGCGTTATCCAACAGCCGGTTCATCGAGCAGTGCTGAAGCACAGCCGTTTTATGTGAACTCACCGTACGGGATTACCTTGGCACATAATGGTAACCTGACCAATGCCGAAGAAATTCATGATGACCTGTTCAAAACTGACTTGCGTCATATGAACACTGATTCTGATTCAGAAGTCCTGTTAAACGTGTTTGCGCATGAACTGCAAAAACATGGCAAACTGGTGCCAACGTCGGAAGATATTTTCCATGCGGTAACACGTGTGCATGAGCGTTGCAAAGGTGCTTATGGCGTGGTGGCGATGATTACCGGTCAGGGTCTGGTAGGCTTCCGTGATCCAAATGGTATTCGTCCATTGATCTACGGTTCGCGTGAAACTGAACAGGGTATGGAGTATATCATTGCTTCTGAGTCGGTTGCGATTACTGCGCTGGGCTTTAAAGTTGAGCGTGATATTCTGCCGGGTGAAGCGGTATTTATTGATTTAGAAGGTAACTTCTTTACCAAGCAATGTGCGGCGAATGCTGAATATCGTCCTTGTATTTTTGAATATGTTTATTTTGCCCGTCCAGATGCCATCATTGATGGAATCTCGGTGTATAAAGCACGTTTAAAAATGGGTGAAAAGCTGGCGCAAAAAATTCTGCGTGAGTGGGGTGAAGAGCATGATATTGATGTAGTGATTCCGATTCCGGATACTTCACGTACTTCAGCGCTAGAACTTGCCAATATGCTGGGGGTAAAATTCCGTGAAGGTTTCATGAAAAACCGTTACATCGGTCGTACCTTCATTATGCCTGGACAGCAGCTGCGTAAAAAATCGGTACGCCAGAAACTCAACCCGGTTGAGCTTGAGTTTAAAGGTAAGAATGTACTGTTGGTAGATGATTCTATTGTCCGTGGTACGACCTGTAATGAAATTATCCAGATGGCTCGTGATTCTGGCGCGAAAAAAGTATTCTTTGCTTCCGCAGCACCGATGGTGAAATATCCAAACGTTTACGGTATTGATATGCCGGCGAAATCTGAGCTGATTGCATCGGAACGTAGCGTGGAAGAAATCCGTGAAATTATTGGTGCTGACCGTCTGATTTTCCAGGATTTGGAAGATTTGAAAGATGCGGTAAGAACCACCAAGGTGCCGGACGTCAAAGACTTTGATTGTTCAGTGTTTGATGGCATCTATGTTTCGGGCGGTATTGATGCGCAATATCTGGATGATCTCCAGCAAAAACGTAGTGACAGTGCCATGAAAGAAAGCAATTATATTGATGTCAATATTGATGCAGCCTCAGTGGATTTGACTGGCGTACGCGAAGTTTAAACATTTAAAATCATCATGAAAAAGCGGGAATTTCCCGCTTTTTTGTTTTATGATGAACCCATTGAAAATCATCATTTTAGGGTTCTGCATTGCGAAACGTAGGATACGATTTTATAAAAAACAAAAATATAGTACTGCCTGTAAGTTTTTGCCTGATTGCAATTCTGTTGACTATTTTTATTATTAATACCGTTGTTGGTCTCTTTGTTTTTTATACTGATCCTAGCCAGTCAATCTTCTGGCATGCGCTAAGTCCTTATCTGATTGCTTTGTTGTTATGTGCCATGATGATCTCGGTCATCTATGAATTCTATATTTTTCGGAATGGCGGTTATTCGCTGGCGAAGCAGTTGGGTGCACGTCGGTTGAGTCCGATGGACAGTATTCCAGAAGAAAGTGCTGCACTGCACATTAACCAGCAACTGTCAGAGACTTTTCTGATTGACGTTCCGGCGGTATATGTGCTGCCCGATGAAGTTGGTGTCAATGCATTGACGGCAGGGTTTAGTCCGCGGGATACCGCAATTATCCTGACTTGGGGTGCGATACAAACACTGGATAAAGTCGAGCTGTATGGCTTGCTCAGCCATGAATTCAATAAAATCCTGTCTGGTGAAGCTGCGGAAAATACCCGCCTGAAAATCCTGTATAGCAGTTTAACCACGTTTAGTCAGTGTGGCAGTAAGATTGCCAAGTCCGGTTTTTATCGAGCGGGTAGTCCGCGTGAAAATAAGTTTGAAACTTTCTATGTTGCAGTCGGTGCGGTGATCTGGCTGATTGGTAGTTTGGGTGTTTTGATTTCCCGTTTTATTAAATATATTTCACTGGGTGGTCGGACCTATAAAAATGATCGAAAGACCCGACGCCTGATTCAAAATGATGCCAATATTCAGACTTTACTCAGAATCCATGTGCATCATTCTGGCTCCCAGATTTATAGTGAATATGCTGAATCCATTTCACATATGTGCTTTGCCAATTCCTTGAGCCCACAAAACTGGCTGAATATTCATCCCCATATCAATCAGCGGATTTATGAATTAAATCCTGCCTTGATTCAGGACTTACAGCTTGAGAATCTGAAAAAACTCAAAAATCAGCCTTTGTTTAGTTTGTTCCGTTCTTTAGAAGAAGTGGTGCCTGAAACTGCAATGAGCTGGAGCTCGCCACAGCCTTTGCCATTATTGCGGCTGTCTCCGATCAGTTTTGCGATTAAAGATGCGATCAAACCACTGAATCCGGAACTTCGGCTCAAGATGCCACGTCCGGAACTGATTGAGCGTGCATTACAAACCGCAACTGGTTCTCGTGAAGTGATGGTCGCCATTTTAATGATCCGTCAATATCGTGAATTTATTCCGACTGAGGCTGAAGTTAGCCGTGCCATTGTAGATTCATTGCTCAATCTGGACGGGCGGGTGCATATCTCGATTTTCCAGCAAGCTTGTAACAATATTGGTGGCATGCCGACAACTGTTGCACGCCAGTTTTTGATGAAGCTGGCACGGATTATTCAGGAAGATGGCGAAATTGGCCTGTTAGATGCATTATTACTGGAATGTGTGAAATACGAACTGAATTTGCTTCCTGCACATACGCCTACAGCACTCGATGAGGTCAAGCCACAGATTGTGCGTTTGATCGACGCCTTGCTGCATGTACAGCAGATTAATAGCGGCAACCAGCTTGAGGTGCGGGAGCGGATTTTAAACCGGATTCTGACCGCTCAGGAACTGGACTTATATAATGAAATTTCTGATGAGCCGATTGATCTGGCAGAAATCCTGAATGATATTGCGGGGCTGTTATTGCGTGATCGCCTCAGTATTTTAGGTATTGCAGAGGCCTGTTTGTGGAGTGATCGTATCGTGACACAGGATGAGTTGGACGTGATGGAGCTGTTGTATTGGCGCTTGGGTTTTGAGGCAGAACAGGTCGTTCAGCAAATGTTAAAGAAGAACAGTTTAACCATTCTGTAGAAAATAAATGAGAACGCGCAGCTTTAGCCGGAATCTGTTATAACAGCAGAAATGGTTTGATGGTGTATTAAAAGCACGGTTTTTAGCAGACAGCTAAACTTTGTACTAGAATCCATCAGGATAAAAAAGAAAAGCTGAAAAAGTTCGGCAAAGCACAGGCAATCCGGCTAAAATGTTCAGCCTGAAATTGGTGATGATGAAAAGATGATTGGGCATCAGCGTGACATACTGGCAACATTAGGAATCGATCTCTGGATTCCTAGGGACAGCGCATGTCAGCCGCACCAGGTTTCGATCTGGCGTGATCAGGCTGCACCTGAATTTCACACCGATATCGTCTTGCCTCAGCCTGCTTCCGTAGAGGCGTTGGCTGATCTGCCGATTCCTGAGCCAGAGCCAATTGTTACGCTTAAGGTTGATACACCACCTGCGGCACCGACTCACATTGCACCTGTTCAGGAACAGCGTGAAATCGTACAAATCCCGCCATTCAGTTTGCAGGCTTTAAGTCTGGCACATTGCAGTATCGTGATTGATGCAACTGCAATGACCGAAGACACCCAGAATTTATGGGGCAATATCCAGCGTGCAGTCCCAGGTGAGTTTCATGAGCTGAACTGGCCATTTCCCTGGGCCAATGTTCAGGATGGAAGTGGTGTAGAATCCTATATTCAGGGTTTTCTGGATGGAATGAGTGCAGAGAAAAATATTATTTTCCTCGGGCCTGTAGCGCATATATCAAATACGAAAATGATCCAGTTGGCATCTTTACAAGAAATGCTGGATCAGCCGATTCTAAAAAAACGTTTATGGCAGTTTATGCAAAATAGGACTGCCAGTCTGGAATAATCTTGCTATGGAATAAAAATAGATGAAACAAAAAGTGGTTGTATTTAGTCAAATTGATCCTGATATTCAAAACAAGCTGGAACAAAATTATCAGGTGAGTTATATACAACCGAAGCTAGGCGATGTGAATCAACAGCTTTTGCAGCAGGTTCAGGATGCTGATGGCATGATTGGCGCAGGGCGCTTGTTGAATCGCGATAATCTGGCCAGTGCCACCCGGTTAAAAATTATCTCCAGTGTCAGTGTCGGTTATGACAACTATGAACTGGATTATTTAAATGAAAAGAAAATTTATCTCAGTCATACGCCGCATGTACTGACTGAAACCACTGCTGACCTGGCTTTCACTTTACTGATGTCAGCAGCACGCAAAGTGGCCTACCTGGATCAATGGACCAAGCAGGGACAATGGCAGCGTACCGTGGGCGAAGCACAATTTGGTATGGATATTTTTGGAAAAACCCTCGGAATTATTGGTCTCGGTCATATTGGGGCGGCAATCGCACGTCGTGGTTTTTACGGTTTTAACATGAATATTCTGTATCATAATCGCCGGGAAAAACCAGAACTCGCTCAAGGATTGAATGCGCAATATTGCCAGCTGGATGAACTGTTACAACGTTCTGACTTTGTGGTCGTTGCGGTAGATTTGAATGCGGATTCCAAGGCACTGATTGCAGCAGCGGAATTGATGAAAATGCAACCACATGCAGTATTGGTCAATATTTCGCGTGGTTCGGTCATTGATGAACAGGCATTGATTGCAGCTTTAAAAGCTAAACAGATTTTTGCTGCCGGTCTGGATGTGTATCAGAAAGAGCCCTTAAAAGAATCGGAATTATTCCAGTTGGATAATGTGGTTACATTGCCACATGTGGGTTCGGCCACTGCAGCTACTCGTAAAAAAATGGCAGAACTGGCTTATCAGAATCTTGTTGATGCCTTGGAAGGACGAGTGCCCCGTTATGTGGTCAATCCGGAATTTTAAAATGCATCTCATTCGTCGTTTAAATGGTATTAAAAAATAACATTTTCTTGCGTCTCTGCTCATTGTTCAATGCTATATTCAAGATAAATTAGATCGGCAGGATTAGAGATTTTTCATTGAAACGATTGGCGCTGGCGTGTGGCTTAAGTCTGTATATGGTAGCAGGGCACGGCTCTAACCATGATTTTAATCAAGCAAATGTACAATTTTCTGTGCCTGATATTGGTACAGGCGTCGGCTTACTCGATCAACAAAAAGAAAAAATGATCGGTGAAAAAGTCTATCGTGAAGTGCATAAACAAATGCCGGTCCTGCAAAATCCATGGCTTGAAGATCAGCTGCTTTCAGTATTTTCTCATATCCTGAGTCAGACTCAATTGCAACAGCCGATCGGTTTGCTGGTGATTAATGACCCGCAAATTAATGCCTTTGCTGTACCAGGTGGTCTTTTTGCACTTAATACTGGTCTGATTAATTCAGCTCGAAACATGGATGAAGTGGCAGGAGTCATGGCACATGAAATTGCACATGTCACACAACGTCATTACAGTCGCTCTCAGGATGCCTTTAAAGGGCAAGGTTTACTGGCGCTAGCCGGAATTCTCGTCGGTGCTTTGGTCGCTTCCCAGGCAGATGGTGATGTCGGCACAGCGGTCATGATGGGTTCACAGGCAGCACTTATGGATAAACAGCTCACCTATAGCCGTAATCAGGAGCGTGAGGCAGACCGGATTGGTATGCAATATATGTATCGTTCCGGCTATAATCCGCATAGCATGGCAGACTTCTTTGAAGTCATGCATCGTTCGACCAGCCGCTTAAGCTTTCTGCCGGATTTCTGGTTCACTCATCCACTCACCACCGAGCGTATGAGTGAAGCACGTTTACGTGCCAACCAGCTTCCTGCGGTGAAACGCAGTCTCAATGACCAAGACTTTGACATTATCAAGTGGTATAGCAGGGTATTGTCTGGTCAGACCAATGCAGAGCAGCTTATCCTGATGGACCAGCAAAATAATTTTGCAGGCCAGCTTGCCTTAACTGCCTATCGAATACAGCAAAGTGATTTCCAGGCCGCGCAGGCCACTTTAGATCGAGCAAAAAAGCATAACCAGATGCATCCTTTACAGGTTTTATTCCAGACTGATATTTATTTAGCTCAGAACCAGCTTGATGCAGCTTTGGAGAGTGTAGCGTCAGCAGCGCGGATCATGCCGGAAAATCGAGCGCTCAATTATAAATATGCAGAAGTGCTGATTCGCGCCAAGCAACCCGATAAAGCAAAAGTTTTAGTGCAGCGATTTCTAAATGCCAATTCACGGGATGTCAGTGGCTGGCGACTAATGCAACTGGCTGCCAATGCAGAGCCAGATTCGCCGATTAAGGCTGCTAATGTGCTGCGCTATCGTGCAGAAGTAGAATATTGGTCAGGATATGAAGAAACTGCCATCAAATCATTATTACATGCACAGCGTAGCGTAAAGAATAATCAATCTTTATCGTCCACCATTCGCCAGCGTCTGAAGCAGATGCAGCAGGCACATCAATATAAGATTTAAAGCTGAACTGGGTTTTAAGTTTTGGTATCAGGATGATATAGCAAGAATATATTCAATCAGGCTACAATATTTTTGAAAGATCAGCGTGAATCAAACTGAAGCATAATATGAAAAAAATACTATTGGGCGTGTGTCTACTGGGGTGGAGTTATGGGGTTTTTGCTGCGAGTGCAGTTGAATATGTAGAAGCAATAGAACGAATTAATGCGGATTATAAAAAGGAATCGCGTCAGTTTTTAAGTGGTTTAAATCCGCAGCAACAGGGATTTAGTCCTGAGCAGAATGCAAAATTTTGTGGAATTGTAGGACGTTATGTTGATCGTTTATATCAGGCCGCTGACCAGAATCGTCCTTATCTGGATCGTCAGTTTCAAAATATGAGTAAACGGGATGTAATTGTAGAAGTGAAATCATCGAAAGAGATGCAATTACTTAAGCGTTATCAGGTCGATTGTAATTTGCAATGAGAATACGTCAGGAACTGTCTTTGATTAAAGGCAGTTCAACGTTAAAGAGAAAATGCTAGAGAGTATGGATTAAGCAAGTTGCGCTTTGATTTTGGCGGAAACTTGTGCAGGATCGGCGCGCCCGGCTATGAGCGGACGCAGAGAATTCATCACCTTACCCATATCTTTCATGCTAGTAGCTTGTTGCGCTGCAATAGCTTGCGCAATCATGGAATCAAGTTCTTCCTCAGTCATAGCTTCTGGTAGAAACTGAGACAAAATCTCAATTTCGTCTTGTTCCTTACTAGCTAAATCATCTCGGCCAGCGCCTGCAAAGGCTTTAACCGATTCTTTACGTTGTTTAATTTGTTTTTCAATGACCGCAAGAACCTGAGCGTCGTCAAGTTCTTTGCGCTCATCGACTTCGATTTGCTTAATTGCTGCCTGTAGACTACGAATGACCGTCAGCTTGGACATTTCTTTGGCACGCATTGTTGCTTTCAAAACATCCGTGATTTGGTCTTTTAAAGTCGTCATTATTTATTCCAGGCAATCAATCACAAATTAATCTTAGTAAAGGCGAGTTGTACGTACTGATTCACGCGCCAATTTCTTTTGGTAGCGTTTAACAGCAGCAGCTTTTTTGCGCTTACGTTCTTGAGTTGGTTTCTCGTAGAATTCACGCTTACGTACGTCAGCAAGAACACCCGCTTTTTCGCATGAACGTTTGAAACGACGGATAGCTACGTCTACTGGTTCGCCTTCTTTCAATTTAACTTGTGGCATGAAGAATCCTCATATCAGTTAGGGTAAGATCTCGGGCTGAATTGCCCTCAATCACAAGTGAAGGTCAGTATTTTACTCATTTACATCTCATACCACAAGTCTATAATAGTTGCTGCAATAGAATTGATACAGGTTATAGGCAGTTTAATGATCGTTTTAGGCTTGGAAACGTCGTGTGATGAAACAGGACTTGCGCTGTATGACAGCGAGTTGGGTTTGCGCGGACAGGTGCTTTATAGCCAGATTAAACTGCATGCAGAATATGGCGGTGTAGTTCCAGAGCTGGCGTCACGTGATCATGTGCGTAAACTGATTCCACTCATCAATGAGCTGCTTGAACAGAGCGGCGTGAAAAAATCAGAAATTGATGCAGTCGCATATACCCGTGGCCCGGGTCTGATGGGCGCACTCATGACCGGTGCATTGTTTGGTCGTACTTTGGCCTTTGCGCTGAATAAACCCGCAATTGGTGTGCATCATATGGAAGGTCATATGCTGGCACCTTTATTGTCAGAAACTCCGCCTGAGTTTCCATTTGTCGCATTGTTGGTATCGGGTGGACATTCTCAGCTCATGGCTGCTTATGGCATTGGCCAGTATGAACTCTTGGGTGAATCCATTGATGATGCGGCAGGCGAAGCATTTGATAAAGTCGCGAAGATGATGGGTCTGCCGTATCCGGGTGGCCCGAATATTTCCAAACTGGCAGAGCAGGGCGATCCAAATGCATTTGCATTCCCGCGACCAATGCTGCATCAAGGTTTAGAATTTTCATTCAGTGGTCTAAAAACCGCAGTTTCTGTACAAATGAAAAAACTCGGTGATGAAAACCGCGATGCCGATATCGCTGCCAGTTTTCAGGAAGCCATTGTCGATACTCTGGTGAAAAAGTCGGTGAAAGCACTGAAGCAAACGGGGCTTAAACGCCTGGTGATTGCGGGCGGTGTTAGTGCCAACAAGCGTTTACGTGAGCGTTTAGAAGCAGATTTAGCCAAGATTCGTGCATCTGTTTATTATGCTGAACCTGCACTCTGTACAGACAATGGTGCCATGATTGCTTTCGCGGGCTATCAGCGTCTCAAAGCAGGACAGCATGATGGCTTGGCTGTGACGACAACTCCACGTTGGCCAATGACGGAACTGACTAATCCGACTGAGGCATAGATTTCAGGCTTGAAGAAAAGAGGCTTAGGCCTCTTTTTTATTGTGAATTTTTAAATGAAAACTTATAGCAACGGTATGTTGTAAATATATAGTTTTATAGCTGTATTTAGAACTCTTATATTCTATTGAAACTGGAAAAATAGTTTAATAGCTTAAGTTTATATCATGCATATTTTTACAGGTTTGCAGCAGAGGCAATCTCGAATGGAAAATATAAATTTCAAAAGTTTTCAGGATGCTGGAGAGGCGGTGTTAAGGTTTTTGCATCAGCATTTTGGCTTTAATTTATGGATGATCACCCGGGTAGAAGGCCAAGACTGGATTGTACTGCAAAGTGAAGATCATGGTTATGATATACGACCGGGTCAAGTGTTTCAGTGGGCTGATTCTTTTTGTTCTCATATGGTCGCAGGTAAGGCCCCGAGAATTGCCCCCCGCTCTGAAGAAATTCCTTTATACGCCACAGCGCCGATTAATCAGCAGGTCTGTATAAAATCTTATATTGGTCAGCCACTCCTTAAAGAAGATGGCAGTTTGTTTGGAACGCTCTGTGCGATTGATCCAGAAACCAAATCAGAAGCTATTGTGCAAGATATACAACTGGTCGAGTTGTTGGGACAATTACTCAGTTCGATCTTGCAGGCAGAATTACGTCAGAGTGAGCAGATGAGACAGCATGAATTATTGCAGGAAGAAGCCAGTAAAGATGAATTGACCGGGCTATATAATCGTCGCGCTTGGGAAAAACTGCTGCGAGCAGAAGAAGAGCGTTGCAAGCAATATGGTCATCCCGCCGCTGTATTATTTATTGACCTGAATGACCTAAAAAAAGTGAATGATAATTTAGGTCATGATGAAGGTGACAAACTGATTCAAAATGCAGCGCAAATATTACGAGATAATGTACGGATCAATGATATTGTTGCTCGTTTGGGTGGTGATGAGTTTGTGATTCTTAGCGTGGAAAATGATGAAACGGGTACTGAAAGTTTAGTGGATCGTTTAATTAATGCCTTTGCAGCAGCAAACATTGGCGCAGCGATTGGTATGGCGATGCGTCATCCTGGTCATGGTTTATTTGCAGCGCTCGCACAAGCGGATCAGAACATGTTTGAATATAAGCGTCGGAAAAAATTCAGTGAATCCGTGACCAATCTAAAATAATCGACGCTTTAAATCTTCTGTAAATAATTAAGTATTTCATATCATAAAAATGATCATTTTATATGCTCTAAAGTCATCCTATCTTTCAATATTCTCTTTCATGGCTCTGTATAAAAGTTGAACATGATTCTCCATAAAAAGAAAATTCAATCCATCTTTAACTTAACAATTACAAATTTTATAAGCTTTGTTGCAAAGTAAATTGATTTAATTAAATGCGCTTTAATTGTATTGAAAAGTGACACTGGTAAGGAACAAGATTCAAATAAGCACTTCATTTCTTATGATAATTGTTGTTTGAAATATACATTAAAATTATAGAACCAAAAATTTCTTTGTTTAAAGATAAAGCGATATCGAAGGATAAAGCTGGCTGCCAAGAAAAAATATCACCGGCAGAAATAGCATTTGAGCTGTTCAGTTTCGAGAAGGCCAATCTTTAGTGATCACCAAATAAAAATGCAAAGAAATTTTAGGGAATAAATTTTATGAAAAAGCAGATTTCTATCTTTGGACTTGCTCTTGTTTCGGGTTTAATGAGTGCCTGTGGCGGTGGTGAGGGAAGTAGCTCAGACAGTCCTACTGTCACTACACCTCCAAATGTTCCTAAGGAAAGTATTTCCCCTGAGCTTTCAGAGGAGTTTGTCCCGTTTGAAGATCAGGATATTGTAAAGAAAATTCGCGATAAAATTTCCGGAAATACCAGTAATGATACCGACTATAATGTTGCTCTAGGTCACATGATTGGAGAAGTATTCGCAGATTATCCTTATGGGCGTACTGCACGTATTATCAAAATTTATAATTTGGGCATCAATAGTATTAAATATCCAAATCTGATCTGTTCGGAAGTCAATACCACTGGTTCGGTCAAAACCCTGAAATTAAAAACAGATAAAGATAACTGTATTATTCTGGATAAAACTTACCGTAAAGGCTCAAACATTACTCAGACGGTGAATGGTGACACGACGACTTTAAGCTTTAGCAATGTCCGTTATGGTTCAAATGTAGATTTTAATCTCAAGGACGACTACCTGATTTCTGGCACAATTGTGCATCGTAAAACCAAAAATAACATGGGGAAATCCGAATCTTATCAAATCGATCAGTTGGAATTCCAGCGTATCGCCGAGACCGGTCAGGCAGGTACTTCTGGAATCGCGTTTGATACAAAGAGCAAAGAATATCTGCAGGTGCGTAATTATAATTATAGCCTGGTCGATGATTATGGCAGTGGCAGTAATGGGATTCGTACCTTAACCAGTCGTGGTACGATTATCGGTCAGCCTGATCTGGCAGATTATCGTTACAGTTTTGATTTTAATACCACGACACCATTTAAAATGGATGAAACCGTATTAAATAACTATAAGCATTTGCCAAAAGAGGGCGTGCTTAGAATTAAGGACAGCGATGATCAGGTAATTGAGGTCAAACAGAACCAGCCTGAATCATTGAAGGCTACTGTTTATTTCAATGGCAATGAAATTGATAACCTGCTGTGGTCTACCATTATCGGGGATAAACAATAATTTGAGATGTCAAAAAAGCCCCGTATTGCCGGGGCTTTTTTATTTTTTATCAGGTAGTCTTTATTACAAAACTATTTTGAATAGCCGTGCTAATAAATCAGATAGCTGTAGCATCCAATAACAATTCAGCGGGATAAACTGCCTGCCATGAAGTTTTAAACTGTTTATGCATTTGGTCAATTGGGAAAGTACTGAGTTTTGCAATATTTTGCGCTTTTTGAATGTTGTCGGCGCGCATATATGCAATCAGATGGTCCTGACCATAGAGTTGCAGATAAAACCAGGACTCAACATGAACCTGTTCAGCCTTAAGCGTCTCAATCACTTCGTCTTGACGTGCTTTCAAAGTACGCTGCCAGTCATGAACTTGCTGCATGTGTAAGGGCTTAAGTTGAATGAGAACTGCGCCGACATCCATAATTTTAATTTTCTTTTGAGTATCATTATTATATAAATAATTTATATGAAAAAAGCGACCTGAACCGGTCGCTTTTAAGCTGTTAAGAGGCATTTAGTTGGGTTGAACCAATCCAATGTTTGGAAAACTGATAGGCAGCACGTCCTGAACGTTGACCGCGTGCCTGACACCAGCGTAGGGCTTCAGCACGGGTTTCTGGCGTGAGTTCCATGTCTGCCTTTTTGAGATAATGTTCTACAATTTCTAAATACAGGTTCTGATCCATTGGATAGAAAGACAGCCATAAACCAAAACGGTCAGATAGCGAAATTTTCTCTTCAATCGCTTCCTGAGGATGCAATTCGGTATATTGCGGAACATCAACCCGGGTAACTGGGGTATTTTCATGCATAAATTCGGGTAATAAATGACGACGGTTACTGGTCGCATAAATCACAAAATTGCTGGAACCGGATTGTAAAGAGCCATCTAAAACACTTTTTAAACTGCGATAATTTTCGTCTTCGGCATTAAAAGCCAGATCATCACAGTAAACAATAAACTTCTCTGGACGCTCTGCAATGAGTTGCTGAATTTGAGGCAGATCGGATAAATCATCCCGTTCGATTTCAATTAATCGTAACCCTTGATCTGCATACTCGGTGAGTAGGGCACGAACAATGGAGGATTTACCCGTACCGCGTGAACCGGTCAGTAAGACATCATTGGCAGGTAAGCCGTTTAAAAACTGCAACGTGTTCTGGATGACTTTTTCTTTTTGTCGCTCAATCCCTTTTAAATCGGCCAGTTCCATCTGTCTAAGCTGATGAATCGGTTTGAGTTCACCCTGTTGCCACTTATAGGCATGGGCAGAAAAATCAGGAATTTGTTTCAGTTCGGGCAGACTTTGCTGAAGTTGCTGCAGAACAGTCGAAAGGGTATTTAAAATATGCTCAGGTAACTCAATTTTCGCCATGATTTAACATTACAGATTTGAAATTATGCCTAAGATAGTAGCATTGCAAAATTCACAGTCAAAGCCGGAAAAGTATGATAATTTGCTTAAAGTAGAGAATTTTCGTTATTGTAGAGGATAGAAAATTTGTACACATTTTCTGGCTCTGGGTACGAGCTGTATCAAGAATAAATATAGGGAAAAGGCAGATGCTGTTTAAAGATTTTACTCAGGATATTAATCCACATCAGGCCTATCGTATTAAAAAGCTCAAGCAGCAGCTGCAACAGGCTGAGTCCTATGAGGAATGGAAATATATTGCCCTGAAAATAGATGAAGAATCAGGTGCACAGGAATGGAAATTTGATAACAGTTCACCATACTTTGATGCAGAAGTGATTGCACATCGTCTGGGTAAATTACGACGCTATCGACAACAAAAGCGCACCCGTGACCTGATGTATATTTTGCGCGAAGGCCTGAGCTACGATATTGCCAACATTGCCCATCCTCTACTGTTTACCGAAGCCTATGTGGGCACTAAAAGAATTATTGAAGATTATGTCGAAGAAGTCAGCCAAGGCTTAGCCTATATTGCTTCAATAGACTGTACCTGTCTCAGTATGGAAGAAAAAATCGAATATTTTCAGCATTGTCAGCGCGCCTATGGCCAGCCAGCCCTGATGTTTTCCGGTGGTTCGACGCTGGGTCTGTTTCATACTGGTGTATGCAAAGCCTTAATGGAGCAGGACTTGTTACCGAAGGTAATGTCCGGTTCAAGTGCGGGTGCCATCATGACCGCCATGTTAGGTGTATCCAAACCTTCGCAATATATTGATATTTTGAAAGGCCATAATTTCTTTCATGAGGCTTTTCATTTTCGCACCATGAGTGAATTGATGAAAGGCAATGGTGGTCTGGCGGATGTAAAATATCTGAAAAAATTTCTAGTCGAAAATCTGGGTGATCTGACCTTCGAAGAAGCGCTTAAAACCTCAGGTCTGCATATCAATATTGCGGTTGCGCCTTATGATGCTGGACAGGATGCACGCATTTTAAATGCCTATACTTCTCCGGATTTACTGGTCTGGAGTGCAGTACTGGCTTCTTGTGCGGTGCCGATTCTGTTTCCACCGGTTCGTTTGACCAGTAAGCGCTATGATGGTCAATATACGCCTTATATGGGTTCAACCCGCTGGGTAGATGGCAGTGTACGGAGTGATTTCCCACAGGAAAAAATGGCACGCCTGTATAATATCAATTATACCATTGCCAGTCAGACCAACCCGCATATCGTGCCATTCATGCAGGATGATATTTCACGTTTCCGTAAAGGTACCTTGAGCTGGCCGCAACGGATTGTTCGCCGTCAGGGCGCGGTGATTACCAAAGGCATGATGGATTTTGCCAGAGAGCATGCCGGAAGCTTACCTCCTGTACGCCGTCTGCTGGATCATGGCTATGGTGTAGTTGACCAGCGTTATTATGGTGATGTGAATATTGTCGGTAAATATAGCCTGCGCCACTATAGCTATATGTTGCAGAATCCACAGCCGTATCTGTTTAAAATTTTACAGCGTGAAGGCGAGCGTGCCACATGGCCGAAAATTTCCCTCATTGAGACTCAGGAACGGGTCGGGAAAACTATTCAGCATTGTCTGGAGCTGCTAAATTATCAGCATACACTTAATCCAATACCTGAATACATTGCCACGACTTAATTTAGATCATCTCGATATTTCTGATTTTGAACTACGAACCAAAGCCCGTAGTCTGGGTTTTGGTCGGCGTCTTTATTATGCCAAGGGAAATGCGCTCTGGCTAAAAACCCAGATATCGCATAGATCTGATAGTTTAATATCATCTCCACATGCTGAACTAGGCTGGCAACATGAGCTGGATTTTTATCAGGCTCATGCCAGCTCAGGTGATCTAAATTTTTTCCTTCCACATCAAATTATTCAACAGCCTTTCAAGATCAATCATGAACAATTTGAGCAGGCCTTAATTCTGGTCGATGCGCCGGCGCATTTTCAGATCATGCCGCATCAGCAATCCATCACGCAAATTCCGCAACATTTGCTGCAAGCTGTGGAGCCTTTAATCTGCCTGCAAGAATTGGGTTATTTGCATGCCGATTTAAAGCAGGAACATTTTGTAAATAATCAGGGCAGGGTCTGCCTGCTTGATTTTGAGCATGTCCAAATACTCCATCAGAATGACCTGCATGAACTGAATGCGACACCGCGTTATATGGCGCCGGAACTGTTCCAAGGCCAAGCCAAGAGCCTACAAAGTGAAGTTTATGCTTTGGGTGTTATTTTTTATGAGTGGTTGAGTGGTCAGCGTTTACAGGCGACAGATTATCTGGATTGGGCCTTTTTGCATTGTCAGCGTCTGAAAGTTGAGTTACCGCAGCACTTACAGGCTTTTCAAGGCTTATTAGAAGAAATGTTAAGTAAGCAGAAGCAGCATAGATTGGCCGATTTTCAAGCTGTGAAAGACTACTTAATGACTGAAATTGAATGAGAAAAATACAATAAAACTTGAATTGTTTCTTATTTAATCAAACGAGTGTTTTTTTATGATAAACGGCTTGTCAGCTGGAAATGATCTCTATAATATACACAGCCATTGGGGACGTGGCGAAATTGGTAGACGCACTGGATTTAGGTTCCAGCGCCGCGAGGTGTGAGAGTTCGAGTCTCTCCGTCCCCACCAATCGATATTTGGGTAACTGGATATTGGGTGGAAGTAGAGGATTGGTGTAATGGTAGCATGACGGTCTCCAAAACCGTTCGTCAAGGTTCGAATCCTTGATCCTCTGCCAAAGTTTGAAAGAAATCCAACGCTAAGTTGGTACCCTGATGGGGACGTGGCGAAATTGGTAGACGCACTGGATTTAGGTTCCAGCGCCGCGAGGTGTGAGAGTTCGAGTCTCTCCGTCCCCACCATCATATTAAAGCAAGGCGAGTGCCTTGCTTTTTTATTGCCTGAAATTTGAGGGCGGTTTTTTTAGTACCAGATTTTTGCTGTCATGGTTGATGAACATCAATGCGTTCTGGGCTTAAATTCTCCAGCGAATGATTGCAAGGGCAGGGCTTTAGTAAATTTCATTGTATTGCTGCAATAATTCATGCGATCTGTATATTCAATAATTTAAATGTTATATGGATCAGTCCCATGGTGTCTAACAATTTTATATATTGGTCTAAATAGAGCAGTATTTGCTCAATAGGGAATTAACTGATTAATTTTTGATATAAAAGTATTTAGCTTTTTATAGAACTACTTGTGAATCAGGTCTGATCGCTATAATATACACAGTCATGGGGATATGGCGGAATTGGTAGACGCACTGTGTTCAGGTCGCAGCGCCTTCTGGGCGTGAGAGTTCGAGTCTCTCTATCCCCACCATCATATTAAAGCAAGGCGAGTGCCTTGCTTTTTTATTGCCTGAAATTTGGCAAAGCCGTTGTATTTATGCTGTGTTGTATTCTGATTCCATGCACTGCTTCAAAAATAATTTATGAATAATAGTTTCAGTATTCTGAATGCCTATGTTGATCAAGATTAGAAATTTATTTGAGTTTTAATTTGAAATGCTGGAATTGAATCGAAATGATTAAAAATAACGAATGGGCAGTCATATCTTCAAATCAATCAAATTTTCGACATAAATTTTATAAAAAATTAAACTAACTGTTTATTTTATAGCGGAATAGATTGTGATTGCTTGTAAAATCGCTTGTCAATGCCGGTCTATCTCTATAATATACACAGCCATTGGGGACGTGGCGAAATTGGTAGACGCACTGGATTTAGGTTCCAGCGCCGCGAGGTGTGAGAGTTCGAGTCTCTCCGTCCCCACCAATCGATATTTGGGAAACTGAATATTGGGTGGAAGTAGAGGATTGGTGTAATGGTAGCATGACGGTCTCCAAAACCGTTCGTCAAGGTTCGAATCCTTGATCCTCTGCCAAAGTTTGAAAGAAATCCAACGCTAAGTTGGTACCCTGATGGGGACGTGGCGAAATTGGTAGACGCACTGGATTTAGGTTCCAGCGCCGCGAGGTGTGAGAGTTCGAGTCTCTCCGTCCCCACCATCATATTAAAGCAAGGCAAATGCCTTGCTTTTTTATTGCCTCAAATTTACTAAACAAAGAAAAGCCCATCGAAATGGGCTGAATAACTGGAGAATAGCGCTGTTGAATCAGTGGAAAGATTAATTTATTTTTCTTCTCTTAAATAGAAGCAATCAGGCTTTTAAATGATCTTCAAATTCCTCGCCTAACTGTAGTGCCAGAGCATTACCTGCCAGATCACAGGTCACCAGGCCATATTCTTTCTTGAAGCTGAAACTGAAACCACGATCATCCGCCAGGGTGCGTACCGAATATCCCAATTTTTCTAACCATAGTCGAAATGCAATCAAATTTTTCGCTTTAACCACTTTTTTCACGAGATCACTCCTTCATCATTGTTAAATCTTAAATAAGGGTGAAAAATTATCTTTTAAAGGGCAAATGCCTTTATTTAAATTAATTTAAATGAATTTGTGTATATAGTGAACATCGGTTGATTAAGAAAAAATCAATTTAAACGTTAAGTAAATGATTTTTATCATATTGAATAGGTTGTAACTAAATATTAAGTTTTTATAAGCTATAAATTTGGATAATTAATTTTCTAATTCAATAGCTTATTAGTGAAACAGGTTATTTCCTAATTTTATCAATCGTATGAAATAGAAAATTTCAGATCTAGAATGAGAAAATTAAAATCCAATCGACTTATTTATTAAAAGAATACCGGCTGCTGGTTTTCTGATCTTCAGCTCGATTTGCATGCTTTATACTGTCTGAAATGTAATTCTCAAACTGAATACCCGCACCATGACTGAATTAACCATTGAAGACTATGTGAATCAGCAAATTGAATTAATGCAGCAGCAGGGACTTGATCCGGTTGCGGTGATGTTGGGACATGAAGACTGGTTGAGCTTTAGTATTCAGTCGAAAGTGGCCTATACGCCTTTCGGCAGTGCCCGTCGTTATCAGCCTGCTTTAGGTGGCTTGCTACTGGTACGTATTGATGAAATGCAGGCGGTGCGTGTCGTGACTCAAGGTGAACTGGATACTTATGCACAAAGTAACCAGATTCTTTAACATTGCTTCATGCGATACATACGTTGTCAGTTTTAGTGAATAGAATCCAAGAAACTAGTTACTGCTATCCTACATATCATCATTCGGGATCGACATGGCCAATGTCACTTTTAAAGTTGAACGACAGAACTAATGTCATGCTCTGAAAGCAGACATTTTATTTCTATTTTGGTTTTGTTAGAACCCATTCAAAATGTCTATATTCTCACCAATAAAAATGTCTGGTTTATGATGGTTTTTATCACCATGGACTGGATATAAAATATAGATGCTGATCACTATGTCTGATAAAGAAATTCAACGTCTCGCAGTTCTGCAAGACGTTAGAGATCATCGTATTACCCAGGTCCGTGCTGCTGAAATCCTGAATCTTTCCACCCGTCAAATTACCCGGTTATTGCA